>JBARNC010000300.1:0-2024 GCA_049802775.1 Pseudolabrys sp.
GTGGTAAAATAGGAGGTGTGGGTGTGGTTGCTAAGACAATAGCATAACGCTCAATAGCGTTAGCGGAGAAAACTCCACCTCTTCGTGGCGTTATCTTGTTTCACGCGCCGGCGTATAGTGAAGGACAATTCAATAACCAGCAAAAGAGGAATCGCATGAAAAAGTTTCTAGTTTTGTACCGAATGGATATGGCGGAAATGCAAAAGATGATGGCGAGTACGAGTGCGGAGGAAAGAAAGAAGGGTATGGGGGAGTGGGAGGTGTGGATGAAGAAGAACATGGCCAGCTTTGCAGATTCTGGCGGGCCTGTTGGAAAGACAAAACAAGTCGCGGCGAGCGGTACAACTAATATCAGGAACGATATTGGTGGTTACTCAATTGTACAGGCAGAATCGCAGGAGGCAGCTGCAGCCCTCTTTACCGACAATCCGCATCTCACCATGCCAAGGGCTACCGTGGAGGTTATGGAGATAACGCCAATGCCGGGAAGGTGATTCTTGCGGCGCACATGTCTGCTTATGACCCAAAGCGGACATCCTGCACATTGGGTTCCAAGGCCGTTGTTGGACCTATGTCCAATCGATTGAGCAATCTTCCGCCGCAAAGATTACGCAAGCGAGCATTGTGCGAGCACACCGCCGCGCACCGCAACATGAAAGGGTCCATACGATGTCTGACGATCCAGGGTGGGATGGCCTCGATCGCCGCGATTTTATGGTCACTGCTATCGGCGCATCTGCCGCCCTCGCGGCCAATACTGATCCTACGAGTGCCCAGGCAACCACTGCATCGCGAGGAACGGTTTATACGGGAGACATGATTGGCGGAAAGAAGGTCATCAGCGCGCTCAACATCGATGATCTGGAGCCCGGCAAGAAGCACTTGTTCTGTTTTCAAGGCGTGCAGACGGCCACGGGGCAACACTGGTACGTGTCGACAATAGTCGCGAAGGGGATGCGACCGGGCAAGCGCATCGCACTTGTCAGCGGTGTGCACGGCGATGAGATCAGCCCGGTCCGCACGATACAGACCGTGATGGGCGGGCTTAATCCGGTTGAAATGTCGGGCACAGTGTTGGCCGTTCTCGATGTATCACGCCCAGCCATGGAAGGCATGGCGCGGAGGTGGCCGAACTCGGGGAGAGGCATCGATTTGATCGATCTCAATCGCGAGTGGCCGGGCAATGAAAATGGCCTAACGGCTCCGTCTCGACACGCCGGGATGCTGTTCAACAGGTTGCTCAGGCCGAATGCCGACTATGCGATCGATTTCCATACCTCGACGACCGGAATTGACATGACGGCGCTCCATATTGCGCGAATGGACCTGCCCGAAGTGCGGGCGATGGCGGAGCTGTTTCCTATTGATCAGATCTTCGACAACGCCGCTTACCCCGGTGTACTCGCCAACGCGTTCATCGATGTCGGCATTCCTGCATTCACACCGGAAATCGGCGCGTCGCGTATTTTGGACTACGACATGATCCCCTTGTTCGTGGAAGGGACGATGAATGTCCTCAAGCACCATGGGATCATCGCTGGGCCGATGGGGCGCACCGGTAAGGACACAGGCATCTTTGTCGCCAACAGCGCTCACGCTGTGCTCGCGACCCGTGGCGGCTTCGTTGAGCTGTTGGTCAAACTGAATGACAAGGTCGTAGCCGGGCACAAGATCGCCGTTCAGCGCAATGCGTTCGGCGAAGTCGTTGCGGAATATACCAGCGGCGTAGACGGTGAGGTTGCGGCCTGCCGCACCGACGCGACATCAGAACCGGGCAATATGCTTTTGACTGTCCTCTACAACCGCACCCCATCTGATGGCATCGACCCGTTGGCTGAGTGATGTCCGCTATTGGCACAAAGCGGACATGACTTATTGCGGCGCACATGTATGCTTATGACCCAAAGATGGAGTAATCGGCCGGCGTTTTTTGTGGATAGCTGAAGATTTTGGGTGCTGCGCTTCAGGCTGATGGTGAAACGAGGTCCGTAGTTACGGCCCCAAGCATCAGAAGGAGAAGCGCA
>JBARNC010000301.1:0-1638 GCA_049802775.1 Pseudolabrys sp.
AAGCGGACATCGGCTGATACGGCGCGGTAGTGTCCTAACATGGCGACGAACGTCACGGAGCGGCGATGGGCGCTGAAGGAATTGGTAGATAAGACATCAAAGTAAGGCGGCGAAAATGAACGAAAAACAAGGACTGATACGCAACATTGCCACACTCAGGGAGTCGATCAATCGTGATTGGGGTGATCTCTTTTCCCATTCATCATTCAGCCATGAGGAGCGCACCGCGATTAGGGCTCACATCGAACAGTCTGTCCAAGACCTTAAGGAGTGGACCAAACGACTGGACCAATTACCGCCGGGTTCAAATTAGACCTTGCGCGTTACACCGGATGGCGGCACGGAGAAACCATCATGTCAGGCCGGACACATGACCGCACCCGACCAATGCTGCACCGTCTAAAAAGTTCTGGCCAATGCGCCGTCCACACATGACCCAAAGCGGACATGGGGCGCTGGTCGGGTAGGACCGATTTTCAAAGTTCCCTTCGTCGCTTTCCGCAGGCCACATGCAGCGACGTCTCTTTTGGCCCGTAGCTGGCCCGTAAATGACGTCACAATTCGTGTCTTGCGCTCGCGGTTCTCAAGCAAAGTTCCTTTTCCCGAAACAACAATGCCACATTGATTTCACAAACTCGTGGGATGTGAATGCCCACACGGCAATTGCTTTCGGCGATGCCAAAAAGCTGCTGCACAAAATCCTGTTCACAGTTGGGTTTCAGAAACTGGAGGGGCGCGATGGCTTTGTCCCACAACTTTGAACGGTTTTACGGTCCCCACAAGTTAAAGATCATTACAGCCGCATTCGATAATGCGCACGAATGCCTTCCCGCAAAGTTCCAAAAAAATGACCACGCAAGGCGCAAACTAGCATTGCTTATCCTACGCCACGTAGAACGTGGTGAACACGATCCAGAGCGTCTCGCTGAAACAGCCGCGCTCGATTTCTTGCGATAATCCCATTCGCCATCAGCTCCATTGGCAGAATAAGTAAGGCCAGTTAAGGCCGCTTGGAGTATTGGAACTGAAATGATTGTTGTTGCGTTGGCATCCTCGCGCCGGATCGGAACATAATTCCGCGGGGCGCGTTTAACAGAAAAGCGGCCGATAAATTTGGCAAAGGCGATTCGGCCTTGGACTAATGGCCATGTTGCGAGAAGCGGAACTGCTTAGACTCGCAGACGTATATAGGCGAATGCGACGCTGAGCGCGCCGTGAAGCGGGCACTACGAGAAATGGGGGATAACTATCAACACGAAGCCAAACGGCTGCGGGGAACTAAGTCATTCGTAAATTGAATATCTTGACACGGTCTGAGAAGTTTCTGGGATGTAACATGCATAGCTTCGGTTCTCTGCACGCCGACTCGTGACGCTTGCGCAGAATCGGTGCGGCTGCGGTGTGTTTGATACAGATAACATAAGGAGGGTCGCATGCGTAGGCTTCTAATCGCCTAAGCGACCGTCAAACCTGCGCACCTCCCAATGACCCGATTACTAACTTATTTGTCACTGGACTTCTTGGCCAACGGTAGTGTTGTGCAGTCGTAGTGTCCGTAGTGCGATTTTCACGAAGAGGAAAAGCAATGCTGCGCAAAATACTCATCGTACTAATGGCCGTTGCGGCACTGGGCGTGGG
>JBARNC010000302.1:0-5785 GCA_049802775.1 Pseudolabrys sp.
TCACCGGCGTCGAAATGTTCCGCAAGCTGCTCGATCAGGGTGAGGCGGGCGACAACATTGGCGCGCTCCTGCGGGGCACCAAGCGCGAGGAAGTCGAGCGCGGTCAGGTGCTGTGCAAGCCCGGCTCGGTTAAGCCGCACACCAAGTTCAAGGCGGAGGCCTACATCCTCACCAAGGAAGAGGGTGGCCGTCACACTCCGTTCTTTACCAACTATCGTCCGCAATTCTATTTCCGGACGACCGACGTGACAGGCGTGGTGCACCTGCCGCAGGGCACGGAAATGGTGATGCCGGGCGACAATGTGGCGATGGAAGTGCACTTGATCGTGCCAATCGCCATGGAGGAGAAACTGCGTTTCGCCATTCGCGAGGGCGGCCGCACGGTCGGTGCCGGCGTGGTGGCGAGCATCATCGAGTGATGAGTTGAAACGTGGTGGCCGGGACAGTTCCGGCCATCCGCGTCTTTATTGAAGTTAGCCATTCCGTGGTTGCCCGACAGACGGGCGGGCACGACGGACGAGAGAAATGACAATGAACGGCCAGAATATCCGGATCCGGCTCAAGGCGTTCGATCACCGCATCCTCGATGCGTCGACGCGCGAGATCGTGAACACGGCCAAGCGCACCGGCGCACAGGTCCGTGGACCGATCCCGCTGCCGACCAGAATCGAGAAGTTCACCGTGAACCGGTCGCCGCACGTCGACAAGAAGAGCCGCGAACAGTTCGAGATGCGCACGCACAAGCGTCTCTTGGACATCGTCGATCCGACGCCACAGACGGTGGACGCGCTGATGAAGCTCGACCTCGCTGCCGGCGTTGACGTTGAGATCAAGCTGTAAGGCCGGAGTAGGATTAGCAATGCGTTCGGGTGTAGTCGCGCAGAAGGTCGGAATGACCCGGGTGTTCACCGAGGCCGGCGAGCATGTGCCGGTGACGGTGCTGCGCCTCGGGCAGTGCCAGGTGGTTGCTCACCGCACCAAGGACAAAAATGGCTATGTCGCGCTGCAGCTCGGCTCGGGCGCGCGCCGCCGCAACAATATGAGCAAGGCTGATCGTGGCTACTTCGGCAAGCAGAAGGTTGAGCCCAAGAGCAAGCTCGCCGAATTTCGCGTGACCGAGGACGCGCTGATCCCGGTCGGGGCCGAGATCACGGCTGATCACTTTATTCCTGGCCAGTTCGTCGATGTCTGCGGCATCACGATCGGCAAAGGTTTTGCCGGCGGCATGAAGCGGTGGAATTTCGCGGGGTTGCGTGCCTCGCATGGCGTGTCGATTTCGCACCGTTCGATTGGCGGCACCGGCGGCCGTCAGGATCCGGGTAAGACCTTCAAGAACAAGAAGATGCCTGGTCATCTTGGTGTCGAGCGCGTCACCACACTCAATCTCAAGGTCGTGCAGACCGATGTCGAACGCGGCCTGATTTTGGTGGAGGGCGCGGTACCAGGCTCCAAGAGCGGCTGGGTCACTGTACGAGATGCGGTTAAGAAAAAACTGCCAAAGGAAGCACCGAAGCCGGGCAAGTTCCGCGTGAGCGAAACGATCGTGGCAGAGCCCGATCAGAAAGCCGCAAAGACTGAACCGGACCAGTCCAAACCCGCGCCTGAACAGGCGCCAAATGCAGTTCAGGCGGTGGCTCGGGCCGCTGCCGAAGAGGCGGCAAAAGCTGCAACGCAAACGGCGAAAGCCGCCGATAAGGCCGCTAAGGCTGCCGACAAGGCCGCTCCCGCTGCGACAAAGAAGGTGGGCGAGTGATGGAGCTTAAAATCGTCGCCCTCGATGGCAAGGATGCCGGCAAGGCCACTTTGTCGGATGCGATTTTCGGTCTCGAGCCGCGCACCGATATCATCCAGCGCTGCGTTAATTGGCAGCTCGCCAACCGTCAACGCGGCACCCACAAAACCAAGGGCCGTAGCGAAATCTGGCGGACCGGCAAAAAGATGTATGCCCAGAAGGGCACTGGCGGCGCTCGTCACGGCTCCGCGCGCGTGCCCCAATTCCGCGGTGGTGGCCGTGCTTTTGGCCCGGTGGTCCGTAGTTACGCCATCGACCTGCCGAAGAAAGTGCGTGCGCTCGCGCTCAAGCACGCGCTCTCATCAAAGGCGAAGGACGGCGGCATCATAGTGCTCGACAAGGCGACGTTGAAGGACGCCAAGACCAAGGTCCTGGCAAAGCAGTTTGGCAAGCTCGGACTCGAGAGCGCGCTGATCATCGATGGCGCCGAGATCGAAGCCAACTTCCGAACTGCGGCGCGCAACATCCCGAATATCGATGTCCTGCCGGTACAGGGCATCAATGTGTACGACATCTTACGGCGCAAGACGCTGGTGCTGACCAAGGCTGCACTCGATGCGCTGGAGGCGCGATTCAAATGAGCACCAGCGATCCGCGCCATTACGACGTCATCGTCGCTCCAGTGATCACCGAAAAGGCGACAATGGCATCCGAGCACAACAAGGTAGTGTTCAAAGTGGCCAAGCACGCCACCAAGCCGCAGATCAAGGAAGCGGTGGAGAAGCTGTTCGACGTCAAAGTCAAAAGCGTCAACACGCTCACGCGGCCGGGCAAGTTGAAAGTGTTTCGCAACAAGATCGGGCGGCAGTCCGACGTGAAGCGCGCGATTGTGACGCTGGAAGAGGGTCACAAGATCGACGTGACCACGGGATTGTAAGGGAGCGTTGCGATGGCATTGAAAACCTACAATCCGACCACGCCGGGCCAGCGCCAGTTGGTCAACATCGACCGTTCGTCGCTGTACAAGGGCGCCCCGGTGAAGTCGTTGACCGAAGGTCAGCATTCGACCGGTGGCCGCAATAACAGCGGCCGTATCACCTTGCGTTTCCGTGGTGGTGGCCACAAACAGGCATACCGTCGGATCGATTTCCGTCGCACCAAGTTCGATGTGCCGGCGACTGTCGAGCGGCTGGAATACGATCCGAACCGCACTGCCTTCATCGCGCTGATCAAGTACCAGGACGGCGAACTCGCTTATATCCTGGCGCCACAGCGCTTGGGGGCTGGCGATACGGTGATTGCATCCGAGCATGCCGACGTGACGCCCGGCAACGCGATGCCGATCGCCAATATTCCGGTTGGCACCATCGTGCACAATGTCGAGCTCAAGATCGGCAAGGGCGGCCAGCTCGCCCGCTCAGCCGGCAGCTACGTGCAGATAGTTGGCCGCGACCAGGATTACGTCATCCTGCGCTTGAGCACGACCGAGCAGCGCTTGGTGCATGGCCGTTGCATGGCAACAGTCGGCGCGGTGTCCAACCCGGACAACATGAACACCACCATCGGCAAGGCCGGACGCCAACGCTGGAAGGGGCGCATGCCGCACAACCGCGGCATCACTATGAACCCTGTCGACCACCCGCATGGTGGCCGCACCAAAGGCGGCAAGCATTGGGTCACGCCGTGGGGCTTCCCGACCAAGGGCAAGAAAACCCGCAAGAACAAGCGCACCGAGCGCTTCATCGTTGCGAGCCGGCACGATCGCAAGAAGAAGCAGCAGTAAGGACACGAGCTATGACGCGTTCAGTTTGGAAAGGCCCCTTTGTCGACGGCTATTTGCTGCGCAAGGCAGAGGCTGCGCGCTCTTCGGGCCGACACGAAATAATCAAGATATGGAGCCGGCGTTCGACCATTTTGCCGCAATTCGTCGGGCTGAACTTCGGTGTTTATAATGGTCAGAAGCACATTCCGGTGATGGTGAATGAAGAAATGGTTGGTCACAAGTTCGGCGAATTTGCGCCGACCCGGATGTTCTACGGCCATTCGTCCGATCGCAAAGCCAAGCGCGCCAGCACAATTGCCGCACCGGGTGCCGAGCCTGCACCGGCCGCGCCTGCAGCGCCGGTGGCAAGCTAAGGGACAAAGAGCACGTCATGGGCAAGCGCCAACGCGAGCGAGACCTCGGCGAGAACGAGGCCAAGGCTGTGAGCAAAATGCTGCGGATTTCTCCGCAGAAGCTCAATCTCGTCGCGCAGTTGATCCGCGGCAAGAAAGTTGCGAGCGCGCTCGCCGATCTCGAGTTTTCGCGCAAGCGCATCGCCAAGGACGTACGCAAGTGTCTGGAATCGGCAGTCGCCAACGCCGAGAACAATCATGATCTCGATGTCGATGATCTCGTTGTCGCCGAGGCCCATGTCGGCAAGGCGCTCGTGATCAAGCGCTTCACCCCGCGCGGCCGCGGCCGTGTCGGACGCATTCTTAAGCCGTTTTCTCATCTGACCATCGTGGTGCGTCAGGTCGAGATGCGGGCGGAGGCCTGAGGGAGTAAACGATGGGTCAAAAAGTCAATCCGATCGGGCTGCGTCTCGGTATCAACCGCACCTGGGATTCGCGCTGGTTCGCCGGCAAGGCGGAATACGGCACGTTGCTGCACGAGGACATCAAGATCCGCAAGGACCTGATGAAGCAGCTCAAGCAGGCGGCAGTGTCGCATATTGTGATCGAGCGGCCGCACAAGAAGTGCCGCGTGACTATCCACTCGGCGCGCCCGGGCGTGGTGATCGGCAAGAAGGGCGCCGATATCGAGAAATTGCGGAAATCGGTCGCCAAGCTCACCGATAGCGATGTTGTCATTAACATCGTCGAGATTCGCAAGCCTGAGCTCGATGCACAGCTTGTCGCTGAATCGATCGCTCAACAGCTCGAGCGCCGAGTCGCTTTCCGCCGCGCCATGAAACGCGCGGTGCAGTCGGCGATGCGTCTCGGGGCGGAAGGCATCCGCATAAATTGCTCGGGCCGTCTGGGCGGCGCCGAGATTGCGCGCATGGAATGGTACCGCGAAGGCCGCGTACCGCTACATACGCTGCGGGCTGACGTCGACTACGGCGTGGCCACCGCTTTCACCACTTACGGCACCTGCGGCGTCAAAGTTTGGATCTTCAAGGGCGAAATTCTCGAGCACGATCCGATGGCACAGGACAAGAAGCTTGCCGAGGGCGATGCTGGTCGGCCACGCCGCGAAACCGCTGTCTGAGGGGACAAATAGAGTTAAGTCATGCTGCAACCGATCCGCACCAAATTCCGTAAGGCGTTCAAGGGCCGCATCCACGGTGTTGCCACCAGCGGCAACACGCTTGCCTTTGGCCATTATGGCCTTAAGGCTCTGGAGCCTGAGCGCGTCACGGCGCGCCAGATCGAGGCCGCGCGTCGCGCGCTCACGCGCTTCATGAAGCGGTCGGGCCGGGTCTGGATCCGTGTGTTCCCCGACGTGCCGGTGTCGAAAAAGCCGATCGAAGTGCGCATGGGCAAAGGCAAAGGTACGCCCGAGCTTTGGGTTGTGCGCGTGAAGCCGGGCCGCATCCTGTTCGAGGTCGACGGCATTCCCGTCGCCGTCGCCAAGGAAGCACTCGCGCTCGCCGCGGCCAAGCTGCCAGTCAAGACCCGCTTTATTGAACGCATCGCCGAGTGACGCCATGAAAGCCGCCGACGCAAGAGCGATGACGCTCGATCAACTCGAAGACGAAGTGCTCAAGCTGAAAAAAGAGCAGTTCAATCTGCGCTTCCAGCGCGCCACCGGCCAGTTGGAAAATACTTCGCGCGTGCGCGTCATCCGTCGCGATATCGCGCGCATGAAGACAATCGCAGTTCAGAAGCGCGCGGGGTTGCCGGAACCGGCCCCAAAGGCCGATGCCAGGCCGGCACCCGCAAAGAAAATCAAAGCCACCAAGCCGAAGGCTGCTGCGAAGCCGAAATCGCGCGCCAAAGCGAAGTCGAAGGAATAAGGGGTTTCGAGATGCCGAAGCGTACGCTCCATGGCGTTGTCGTGAGCGACAA
>JBARNC010000303.1:0-1900 GCA_049802775.1 Pseudolabrys sp.
CCCTTGTGCGGTGAGACACTGGTCGAGGCCCGGGGTGAGCGTGGCTGGCGGGACGTAGCCGTAGCTATCCAGGCCGCGAGTGCATGCACCTAGGGTCAGTGCGGCAATAGCAATGACCAGAGTCTTCATTCTCCGATTCGTCATCTGTCGCGCATTGGTAGGCATTAATCCCCAAATAAACTGTTATTGGTCATGACCTTTTGGTGGCGACCACGGTCGGAGGGTCAGTCGGGACCGTGGTCGCCTGTTGTTGTCCGGTGTGAGGGGGGACCAAAAACCGGACCGAGCCGAATCGTGATGCTCGATCCATTAACAAATTGCTAACGAGTTCAGGGCGCTCCTGAAATGAGCGAGTGGGCAATGAAAATGCCAGCGGCGAAGCCTAGTACACACCAAGAGATCACGAGAAAACTTATCATCCAATGAGGATGCTTAGGTCATAGGGGTTAAGAAATACGAAAGCCGCGCCATGTCCCGCCACAAAGGCCGCTCCACTTTCAAGCCATCGAGCGCGACTTCCCGCACATCGTGGAGGTCGTTGTGCCATCCGGTGGCCTCAGCAAGCGGCTGGACGCGATGTACGACTGGCATCGCGAGCGCGGCATCGATGCTGCCAAGCCGACATGATGGATGCAACTGTTGCAGCGTTTGAGATGCTCGCGGTCGCCGTGCTGGTCTGCCTTTGGCTTATACTGGCAATGCGCGGGACGAAGCAACGGCGTGACCGGAAAAGATGATCAGCCTGACCGACAGCCAGCTTGATCTCGTGATAACCACGGCCCAAGTGCTGTCGCCCGAAAAGCGCGATGTTTTTTTTGCAACGCGCCTCGGCACAGCTTGAACGGCGCGGTCGCTTCACGGATGACGATGTTGCCGATGTCGCGGCGATGGCGTTGAAAGGGTTGACGCACGAACCGGTGGCGTGATCACCGCCGCCACAGCCAACGCTCGTTCGACAAGCGCATCGCCGTGCAGACGGCGCAGCTTGCGGAGGTCGTTGTAGAAAGCATCGTCGTATCGTTGGCGGCGCACGTTTCCCAAATCCCGCTCAATGCAGATTTCTTTTCGGTCTGGAACGCGACCGGCCCCAACCTCAAATCCGTTTTGAAACCCGAAGGCGAACGCATTGTTTGCCCCGAACTTGGGTATCGCTGGCTTCCCTCCGGTAGCGTTCGGCAAGCCGGTTCCGCAGGGTATCCGGATCGATGCGGCGATGACCGCCGGAGGCCGATGAATCCACGGCCCGCTTATTCACAGGGTTATCCACAGTCAAACCGGCGATCTTTTTCCCGCCATGAAGGGGTTGTGTATCCCGTATTGGTGGAGAGCCAGCAAGAATGCCCACCTTTTTATCAAAGAACGACAAGCGTCGAAGTGGTTTCGGGTCATGCATGGCCGTCGCCATCATGATGGGGCCGTCACTGGCTTATGGCTCGCCAGCTTGCATGACGCAAAGCGAGGCCCGCGCCAAATTTCCCAAGGCGCATCTTTATTGGCACGGTAGCGAACGTTGCTGGTATGATAGTGCGGCATTCAGTTCTCGCGCACTTGCGGCAGTGCCCGCGCCTTCCTCACGACCCGCACAAGCGGCAGTGCCCGCGCCCGCGCTGGAGTTCGGTGCCCCGCTCGAAACGATCCGCCGCGCATTGCTGGGCGACCCCGCACAAGCGGTAGTGCCCGCGCCTTCCTCACGACCCGCACAAGCGGCAGTGCCCGCGCCTCCCTCACGACCCGTACCGACGACAGAAGGGTTAGGATCGCAATGTCGATATTCGCCATGTGAGTAAAGACCCAGCGGCTCCGGCGGGGGCCATGGCGGCCGATGCCCTTAGGCCGTGCCGGTAGGTCACGAGGATCATGGTGACGTCGCGGTGGCCCCAGCGATTGTCTTTGGCGGTCT
>JBARNC010000304.1:0-2657 GCA_049802775.1 Pseudolabrys sp.
CCTGTGAGGGTTTCTCTTTGGCAGTGTCGGGTATGATGATGCCGCCGGCGGTCTTTTCCTCGGCATCGATGCGCTTGACGACGACGCGGTCGTGAAGCGGACGGAACTTCATGGCAGTCCTCCTAAGTTATTGGACAATCGAGTTTTTTGGTAACCGGCTGGTTCCCCCTGCCAGTACCTTGCCGCCACATGGGTGGCGATTTTTCCCCCCACAAGGGGCGTCTGGAAGTTTTTTAGCACTCATTTGCGGCGAGTGCCAACAGGACTGAAAATGCGTTGGCTTTCGGCTTCTTCAGCCGCGGGCGCTTGCGCAGACGGCACACTGGGGCCGCCGCCGTTTTCGTCGATGAATTCGATGCCGCCTCGTCCGAAGGCCCGCCTCACAACAACCAGCGTTTATGAGAATTTTTATGAGGCGATCATTTCGCCCTGTCCGCCGCGCCTGCATATGTCCGGACCCTATGATAAAGTCCGGTTACGCCACGGTCCGGCGTCATGACGACGCCGAATCATCGAATGTGCATGGATTGTACGGGGGGTTCGATGCGTTTGACAGCAATGATCATGACAATTGCCATGGGCCTGCTCGCCGGCACCGCAGTCGCGCAAGAAGGCACGCTCAAGAAAATCAGGGATACCGGAACGATCACGATCGGCCATCGCGAGTCATCGGTTCCGTTCTCTTATTACGACGACAAGCAGCAGGTCGTCGGCTACGCCATGGACCTCTGCAACAAGATCGTTGACTCTGTGAAGAAGGACCTCAAGCTCGCCAACCTCGACGTAAAACTGCAGCCGGTCACCTCCGCCACGCGTATCCCACTGATCGCGAACGGCACGGTCGATCTTGAATGCGGCTCAACCACCAACAATCTCGACCGGCAGAAACAGGTCTCCTTCACCATCACCCATTTCGTCACGGCCAACCGTTTCGTGTCGAAGAAGTCCGCCAAGCTAAAAAAGCTCGAAGACCTCAAGGGCAAGACCGTGGTCTCGACCTCTGGCACCACCAACATTAAGCAGATCACCGAGCTCAACACCGAGAAAAATCTCGGCCTCAACATCCTGCCGGCCAAGGATCACGCCGAGGCCTTCCTAATGGTGGAAACCGGCCGCGCTGCCGCTTTCGTGATGGACGACATCCTGCTCTACAGCTTGGTCGCTTCATCGAAAGAGCCGAAGGATTACGAAATCTCCGCCGATGCGTTATCGGTTGAGCCTTATGGCATCATGCTGCGCAAGGACGATCCAGCCTTCAAGAAAGTGGTCGACGACGCGATGACTTCCGTTTACAAGAGCGGCGAGATCAACAAGATCTACGACAAGTGGTTCCTTAGGCCGATCCCACCCAAAGGCGTCAATCTCAACGTGCCGATGGGCGCCGCGTTCAAGAAGGTCGTCGCCAAACCGACCGACAGCGGCGATCCTAAAGACTACCAATAACCTCCAAATAAACGCTAGACTTCGCGGCGCGGCCTCAAAACCGCGCCGCAATTGCGTCAAGGGACGGCCACGGATGAGCTACAACTGGAATTGGAGAATCTTTTTCCAGCTTTCCCCAGACGGAACCTACACCTACGCGCAACTTTTGTTGTTCGGCGCCGGCTGGACACTGGCGACGGCACTGCTCGCCTGGACGATCGCACTTTCGGTCGGCGCGGTCGTTGGGGTGATCCGTACCTCGCCAGTCCCGTGGCTGGTGCGGCTCGGCAATGCTTATGTCGAATTGTTTCGAAATGTTCCCCTGCTGGTGCAGATGTTCCTGTGGTACTTCGTGCTGCCGGAAGTCATGCCGCAAGCGATCGGCGATTGGCTCAAGCAATTGGCCAACGCCTCGTTCTACAATGCGGTGATTTGTCTCGGCCTTTACACCTCAGCGCGCGTCGCCGAGCAGGTCAAAGCCGGAATTCTCAGCCTGCGTAGCGGGCAACGTATGGCGGGCCTCGCGATGGGCCTCACGCTGCCGCAGACCTATCGCTACGTTCTGCTGCCGATGGCGTTTCGCATCATCTTGCCACCGCTCAGCTCGGAATTTCTCAACATCATCAAGAATTCTTCAGTGGCGCTGACCATCGGACTTATCGAACTCACCGCCGCAGCGCGCTCGATGTCGGAATTTTCCTTTCAAGTGTTCGAAGCCTTCACAGGCGCGACTTTCATCTACATCATCATCAACATTATTGTCGTGAACGGGATGCGGAGGCTCGAACGGCACGTCGCAGTGCCGGGCTTCATTAGCATGGGCCAACCGGCGGCGGCGCACTGAGGGCGGACGATGTTCTCCAATATCGATTGGGACGTCATCATCCGCTCGCTGCCGTATCTGTTTTTCGAAGGCATGCGCTTCACCATCATATTGACTTTGATGGCGACCGCCGGCGGCATCGTAATCGGCACGTTGCTGGCGCTGGCGCGGCTCTCGAACATGCCGGGCCTCTCCCATGTCGCGGGCGCTTACGTGAATCTGATCCGTTCGATGCCGCTCGTTTTGGTAATCTTCTGGTTTTTCTTTCTCGTGCCTTATATCGGGCAATGGCTCACTGGCGCGTCGCGGCCGATCCAGGTCGGCGCATTTCCCTCGGCGCTGGTGACCTTCACATTGTTCGAAGCCGCGTACTTCTGTGAGATCATGCGCGCCGGCATCCAGTCGATCCCGC
>JBARNC010000305.1:0-3046 GCA_049802775.1 Pseudolabrys sp.
GCAGAGAGGGGGATTCGCTCAAAGCGGTCGGGCGAGCGTTTAGTAAGCCGCCATCTTCCATTTGTTGCCAAGTAGCCGCATTGGGGGAGATTTAACGCAAGTGTTGCGTCGACCGGTTGAACCGGCCGTCATAAGCGGACAAACCATCTCAGGTCAAAATCAACCCTTGTCCGCTTTGGTCCAAAAGCGGACAAATGCGAGCGTAACTGGATTGTCCGCTAAGTGCCAAGAGCGGACATTTCCTCATTCACTCGATTACCATAAGCCAGGCGAACAGCATTTTGGTACACACAGCGGCGGCGGTTGGCATCTTTGTGCATTGGCCGTATCTTCTCACGTCAACATCGGAGTTTGAGTATGGCAAAGGGCACCGTGAAGTGGTTCAACCCGACCAAAGGGTACGGATTTATTCAGCCGGCCGGTGGGGGTGGGAAGGATGTTTTCGTTCACATCTCGGCCGTTGAAAAGGCCGGCTTAAGCACACTCAATGAGGGGCAGACTGTTGAGTACGAAGAAGTACCCAACAAAGGCAAGACATCGGCAGAGAATCTGAAGGTCGTGTGACCGGTACCATGCGATCTCTAGGCGTCCTCTTTGCCTACCAATTCGCGCAATAGTGTTCTCGCCAATCGCTCGGGAGTGTGACCGCCTATGTGAGTCGTCCTGCTCCCGAATAGCGTTCTAACGGTCACCATCCTGTCGGAGAATCTGTACGAAGCTTTGGTAATTTTGCCGCCGTATAGGTCTGTTATCTCTTTCCAAGCCCCGAGACTCATTTAGCGGCTTCTCCCTCTGCCCGTGATCCACATCGTCGTCGCCGAGTATTCGTGGATACGCCGAAGGGACGCCGCAGTGCGGGTTTCACCGTGTCCGAGAACGCCGCCCCCGCCGACGTGTCGATGGCGCTTCGCAGGCGAGGTTGGTCGCCGTACGCGCTGCGCCTCGACCCTGAGCAGCACGCGTGGATCGCCCTCGTGATGGACTGGCAGCGCGCGGCTTGACTTTTGTCGCTACCGCTTGAAGAGAGCCGGACCCCTGCGACCAAAGCCGGAAGCGGAACGATGTCTTTGAAGCAATGCGTTGTCTCCTTGCTTCGGAGGAACCGACATGTCAGACAATAATTCAAAAACTGCCGGTGATCGGAAACGCATCAACGTCCACGACCACCAAGAGCTGCACTATTGGTCTCATAGGTTCGGCGTTTCACCCGAGGAACTAAAACGGGCCGTTAGTAAAGCCGGCGTGATGGCTGATGATGTCGCTCGCGCACTCGGGAAGTTGTGGCTGCTGAACATACATACACCGCCGGACGACGTTGCATAGCAAACGTGCACGCGCCCGTTTCTTCCATTGATTGGTCGCGGTCGTATGTCCGCTTCGTGCCAATAGCGGACTCATGCACCGCAGCAAACACTATCTCTATTCGGTAGTGTCCTAATTTGAATTCAAGGTCATTTTTTCAGTTTTTCCAGAAGGTCATCGATTGCAGCAATAACCTCATCCCGATTTGGGCCCTGAATGCTGGGTTTGAGTGAGACTAGCCCTGCGTGCGCTTCTACCAATTCCTCTATCGACCAAAGCCGATCCGTCACGTTCGCCGCCATCGCCGGTGTAACGCGTAAGGTCTAATTTGAACCCGGCGGTAATTGGTCCAGCCGTTTGGTCCACTCCTTAAGGTCTTGGACAGACTGTTCGATGTGAGCCCTAATCGCGGTGCGCTCCTCATGGCTGAATGATGAATGGGAAAAGAGATCAGCCCAATCACGATTGATCGATTCCCTGAGTGTGGCAATGTTGCGTATCAGTCTTTGTTTTTCGTTCATTTTCGCCGCCTTATTTTGATGTCCTATCTACCAATTCCTTCAGCGACCATCGCCGATCCGTGACGTTCGCCGCCATGTTAGGACACTACCGCGCCGTATCAGGTAGCTCTCCCCCAGCGCCTCAGGACAAGGCATCGTCCCGACGCAAACTAGCATCCAGGCAGGGTGTGAGTTCAGGCACGGGCAATTGAGCGGCCAGCCGATGTCCGCTTTGGGTCATGAGCGGACATATGCAGTGCAAAAAGGCATGTTCGCTTTACCCGTAAAAGCGGACATCAATCGCAGTGAGCTAAACCCAATGGCGGCCATCAGGAGGTGAAGGAACTCATCGCCGACGTGCTGCGGCGGTTAAATATCAGCATGTAGCCTCGGGACACCGCTAATTGACTGGCAATCGAGGATTTGCCAACCCGCGCGGCATAACCTGAGATCGCGGGTTCTCTTTCCGCATCTCCCTTTTTTAAGCGCAATCGGGGAGCTAAGGCGCAGCGTGTGACCCAAGACCCACCGCATATTCGCGGAGGCATCCAATGAAAACGCTCACCATACGCGAAATTCAGGACATAAAGCGCGAAGCGTGGGAACAGGCAATAATCACCGTTATCGCGCTGACCGTGATGGTCGCTCTTGCTTTTTGGCTCTTTGCTTCAGCACCATGATGCACGGACATACGCGGCAAAAAGGTGACCATCGAAGAAACTCATCGGTAGCGACAGATTGAGAACGAAGGATTGCAATTTAAATTTCAGCGGGACTCCTAATTCATTAGCGGGGCCTCCCGTCTGCCACCGGACCCATGCTGCGGTGGCCCAAACGGACCCAGTTGTCGGATTGAGGCTCATCTCGTCACTGCCGCCGCTTAACATCCGTCTCAGGTTCGTCTACTTGCTGCTTTGTGCTGACGCAGAAATCGGCCAGACGCTCCGGAGCTTCCTCTAGGAGCCGGTAGAGTGCTGCCGTTCTTTCTAAGGCCTTGTTGATATCCTCCGCATCGAACATGTCGATGCCATACGACTTCGCCATTGAGTCCAACACGGATTTTAAGTGAGGCGAGACATCACCACCGCATTTTTTCTGGTAGAGGGTCACAGTAACGATTGCATTAAATAGGCCTTCCTGGTCCATCGCCTGTAGGTCCATCGCCTGTGCCTGCGATAACGTGAGTGCTATCGCAGCCGCCACGCCGATCATGCATCGATGCACCATCGAGTGTACGCGCTTTC
>JBARNC010000306.1:0-11739 GCA_049802775.1 Pseudolabrys sp.
TGCGAGCCGCGCGTGAGCGACGTGCTGGCGGTGAAATCGGTGCTGCTGCCGCGCAACCTGGTCAATTCGCAGGTGATCGTGGAGGGCGCGCTATGAGCGTCCGCGTCTACGATCTCGCCCATGCGCGCGCCGGCGACAAAGGCAACACCTCAAACATTTCGGTGGTCTGCTACAATGCCAAGCATTGGGATTTTCTCGAGCGGGAGCTGACACCGGAACGGGTGGCCGAAGCGTTCAAGCACGTCGCCAAAGGCCCGGTGCGGCGCTACCCGCTGCGCAATCTAAAGGCGTTCAATTTCGTCATCGAGAATGCGCTCGGCGGTGGCGTCACCATCTCGCTCGCGCAGGACATCCACGGCAAGAGCCTGAGCAATGTGATGCTGGCGATGGCGCTTCCCGACCCCGAAGCGCGAAAATAATGGAGAGTATCGGGTGAAGGCGAACGAAGTGGTGCGTAACGTGGTCAAGGAAAAGCTGGAGCGCAATGAGGTCGTCGCCTCGATGACGATCCGCCTCACGCGCGGTGTGGAGATCGCGCGGCTCGCGAAGACCGCCGGCTTCGACATGATCTATATCGATCTCGAGCATTCAACCATGACGCTCGATGCGACTGGCCAAATCTGCCTGGCGGCACTAAGCGCCGGCGTTGCGCCGATGGTGCGCGTTCCCGCCAACACACCCGAATATATCCAGCGCGTGCTGGACGGCGGGGCGCTCGGCATCGTCGCACCCGGCATCCGCTCGGCGGCGGAGGCGCGCGAGGTGGTCAAAGCTGTCAAATTCCCGCCGCTCGGAGAGCGAGGCGCTGGGGGCGCTTTGCCGCATCTGGAGTACCGCTCGTTTTCGACCGCGGAGGCCAACGCCGCGGTCAACGACGCCACCATGGTGATCGTGCAGTTCGAATCCGCCGAGGCTCTCGATCAGGCGGATGAAATCGCCGCGGTCGATGGCGTCGACATGGTACTGATTGGCGTCAATGACATGCTCGCCAGCATGGGGCTTGCCGGCCAGTACGAGCACCCCAAGGTGCGCGACGCCTATGCGCGCACCATCGCCGCCTGCCGCAAGCGCGGCAAGCACGTCGGCGTCGGCGGCCTTTCGACGCGGCCGAAGCTCGCCGCCGAGTTCGTCGCCATGGGCGCGCGGATGATATCGACCGGCACCGACATCCAATTCCTGCTCGCCGCCATGACGGAGAAGGCGAAGCAGGTCCACGAGATCCAAGTCTGATGCAAGGCTCCGCGGCAAATCGCATTCTTGGCGTCACGCACACCGCGCCCGCCTTCGAGGTGCCGCCCAATGCCTGCGACTGCCATACCCATGTCTTTGGCCCGGACGACAAGTTCCCGTTTTCCCGCAAACGGCTGTAC
Organism: Pseudolabrys sp.; assembly: GCA_049802775.1. Classification (GTDB taxonomy): domain Bacteria; phylum Pseudomonadota; class Alphaproteobacteria; order Rhizobiales; family Xanthobacteraceae; genus Pseudolabrys. The sequence goes on from JBARNC010000306.1 coordinate 1,371, forward strand.
ACGCCGGGCCCGGCTTCGATCGAAGACCTGGAAGCGCTGCTCCGCATGCTGCATATTGACCGAGTCGTCGTCGTGCATCCGAGTCCCTACGGTGCGGACAATTCCTGCACGGTCGATGCCGTGCGCAAGCTGGGTCGTCGCGCGCGCGGCATCGCGGTCATCGATGACACAATCAACGACAGGGTGCTCGCTGACATGCACGCCTCTGGAATCCGTGGCGTGCGTGTGAACCTGGAGTCCTACGGCGAGAGCGATCCGGCGGTGGCAGCGCGGCACTTGCAGCAGGCGGCCGAACGCGTCGCCCCCTTCGGCTGGCACGTGCAGACCTATACCAATCTCGGGATTCTCGCGGCGCTCTACGAGACGATATTGGAATTGCCGACGAGGCTGGTGGTCGATCACTTCGGCCGGCCCCAGGCCGCGCGTGGCACCACGCAGCCCGGGTTTGAGCAATTTCTAGCGCTATTGCGCAGCGGCAAGATCTACGTGAAAATTTCTGCGGCCTACCGCATCTCGCGGGAGCCGGAATATGCCGACGTCGCTCCGATCGCTCGCGCCATGATTGATACCAACTCTGAGCGCGTGGTGTGGGGCACTGATTGGCCGCATCCTGGCGCCGCCAAGCGCGATCCCGCGGTGATCGAGCCGTTCCGAACGGAGGACGACGGCGCGGCGCTCAACCGCCTCGTCGGATGGACCAAGACCCGCACCGAGCTGCAAAAGATTCTCGTCGACAATCCGGCGCGGCTTTATCAATTCTAACGCACATCAGAAGGCACGGAGGAACCTATGTGGAGAAAACTCGCGGCCGCCGGCCTATTCGTCGCCGCATTCGGCGTCGTCGCCCACGCCGAAGTCGCCGAAGTGCATATGTCAAAGCAATTCGGCCTGCCTTACCTGCCGATGATCGTCATCGAAGCGCAGAAGCTGATCGAAAAGAACGCTGCAGCGGCGGGCCTTGACGAGGTGAAAACCACCTGGACGCAGCGCGCCGGCCCGGCGGCTGAACTCGATGCACTGCTCGCCGGCCATGCCGACTTCATCGGGCCCGGCGTTCCGACATTGGCCACTATCTGGGACAAGACGGTGGGCACGCCGCAGGAGGCGCGCGCGCTCATCGCGATGCAATCGATGCCCTATGTGTTGGTGACGCGCAATCCGAATGTGAAGACGATCGCGGACTTCACCGACAAGGACAAAATCGCGCTGCCGGCGGTGAAGCTCACTGGCCATGCCATCGCGCTCGAAATAGAAGCCGCCAAGATCTGGGGTCCAGATCATTACGACAAGCTCGATTCGATCACCATCACGCGCTCACACGCCGACGCCGCCGCGGCGGTGATGTCCGGCCAGTCGGAGATCAATTCACATTTCGCAAGCTCGCCGTTCTATTACTACGAGCTGGCGACGCCAGGCATCCATCAAGTGTTGAAATCCTATGATGCGCTCGGCGCCCGGCACACCAATGGCGTCCTGGTGACTACCAAGAAATTCCACGACGCCAATCCGAAGCTGTGCGCCGCGATCATCGCGGCGTTCAACGACGCGAATGCCTTTATCAAGGCGCACCCGCGCGACGCCGCGCAGATTTACCTGGCGGCGACTAAGGACAAGAACCCGGTCGATGCGCTGGAAAAGATGGTGGCCGACCCCGACGTTGACTACACCACGACGCCAGTCAGCGTCATGAAAATCGTCGACTTTATGCACAAGGTCGGCCGCATCAAGAAGAAGCCAACGTCGTGGAAGGACATGTTCTTCCCCGAGGCCTACGGATTGAACGGCAGCTGAGAAAAATGACCGTCGCCACTCAAACTGCATCCGCCGACACAGCTAAGCGCCTATACTACGCCGACCCGAAAGAGGCTGATGCCTTCGGTCGCCGGCTGCTCATCGCTCATGGCCTGTCGCAGCACGACGCAACCATTGTCGCGGGCTGTCTGGTGCGCGCCGATCTGCGGGGAATCGACACCCACGGGCTGCAATATCTGCCGCATTATCTCGATCGCGTGCGCCGCGGGCTGATCAATCCGCGGCCCGATCTGAAGGTCGAGCGGGTTACGCCGATGATCGGTCGACTCGACGGACAGAACGGGTTCGGCTTCGTGGTCGGCACCAAGGCCATGGCCACTGCTATCGAGATGGCGCGCGAATTCGGGCTGAGCATCGTCGGGATAAGGCGCAGCACGCATTATGGCATGGCGGCGAACTACGTGCTGCAGGCGCTCGATGCCGGCCTGATCTCGCTGGTCTTCAGCAACGCCTCGCCCGGCATGCCTCCCTGGGGCGGACGCAAAGCGCTGATCGGCACCAATCCCTTCGCCGCCGGCGCGCCGTCCGGCAAAGAGCTGCCATTCGACCTCGATATGTCGCCGGCGGTCGCGGCCCGCGGCAAAATCAGGCGCGCGGCGCGGCGCGGCGAGTCGATCCCGCTCGGCTATGCGCTTGACGCGCAGGGCAAGGTCACCACCGATCCGAATGCCGCGCTCGACGGTGGCGTGGTACAACCGATCGGCGGCCCGAAAGGCTCAGGGATTTCGATGTTGATGGACATCCTGGGCGGCGTCATCACCGGCGCCGGCTGCGGCGGCGATGTTGGCAATCAGTTCCTCGACTTCGATCGGCCACAGAACGTCGGCCATTTCTTCCTGGTGATGAAACCCGATCTGTTTGTGAGCCGGGAGGAGTATTTCAAAAACATGGATAAACTGGTGCAGCGCGTGCATGGCTGCCCGACGGCGGAGGGCTTCAGCGAGGTCATTATGCCGGGCGAGCGCGAACGCCGCTTCGAGGCGAAGCATCGCCGCACCGGAGTCCCTTACAGCAGTAAGGAGATTGCCGGGCTGCAGGATGAGGCTTCCAAAGCCGGGCTACCGCCGCTGCCGCTGTCGGATTCGCCCCTTAATTTGGACACGTCATGAAGATCAACGATTACGATATCGACATCGTAGTGCAGGGCTTTCCCGGCAAGTCGGTGTGCCATGGCGGGCTGGGCTGGAGCACGGCGGTGCTGCTGCGCGTCTATGGCCGAACAGCACTGATCGATGCCGGATCGTTCGGTATGCGTACCATGCTGATCAAGCGCCTCAGCGATCGCGGACTGAAGCCGACCGATATCACCGACCTACTGCTCACCCATTCGCATCACGACCACTCGGTGAATTGGACGCTATTTTCACACGCGCGCATCGTGATCGGCGCCCATGAGCTGAATTGGTCATTAAAACAACCGTGGGGTGAAACGCCGGTGCCGGAGCTTTATGTGCGCGAGTTGCAAGCTTGGCCGACCCTGCACACCGCGGTCGAAGGCGAAGAGGTGTTCCCCGATATCACCGCGTACCTGGCGCCAGGACACACCCCCGGCCATTTGATTTTCGTATTGCGCACCGCCGAGCGCGACGTGATCTTCACCGGCGACGCCGCCCAGAACCGCGCCGAACTGGTTTCCGGCACAACCGACATGACCTATGACGCTGCCGTCAGCAAGGCATCGATCGATTCGATCTGGACCCTCTGGCGGCGGCGGCCCGGCAATATCGTGGTGCCGGGCCACGACGTGCCGATGGTGCTGGAAAACAGTCAGACCAAATATATCGACAGGCGTGAAGCCGCGATCAGCTCCTGGTTCGGCGACGACATGGAGACAACGACGCTATTCAGGCTGACGCTGTGAGCTTTGCAATTTTGCGCATGATGTTTTCCGAAAACCGGTTCCCACTTTTCGAGATCATGCGCTGAACCCGAACAGCCGCGCCGGATTGTCGACTAATATGCGCTTGCGCATCGCCGCGTCGGGCGCCCATTCACCCAGCATATTATAGAGATGGATAGTGCCGACGCGGTCGTGGAACGACAGATGCGGGAAATCGCTACCCCAGATCAGCTGATCCGGCGCGGTTTGCATCAGTGCCTGCGCGATCGGCTTGACATCGGCAAAGCCTGGCGCGGTGGAGAAGCGATAGATACCGGTGAGCTTCACCCAGCAGCGCTTGGAACCGTCGGCAACCAGCTTAAGGAAATCCTGAAAGCCGCGCTGCGCCGGTCCATCCTTGGCGGGAAACAGGCCCATATGCGCGACCGAGAACTCGATCGGTAGCTCGCGTAACACCGGCAACAGCTCACTGACCAGCCAGCCCGGCGTGAGAAAATCGAGATGCCAGCCGATCTCCTTGCACAACTTGGCCACCCGCGCGATACGCGGCTTCATCGAATCGGCGAGGCCAGCCTCAGGCTTGCGAACCGGGGAAATATTCACCCGAATGCCGCGCACGCCGAGCACGTTGAGCTCGGCCAATTCCTTGTCACTGGTCTTGCTTTCATCGAGATCGATGATGCCGCGGCGCACCGCCGGGTCGAGCTCGCGCATGGCATCGAGCATGCAGGAATTGTCAAAGCCGTAGGCGCTCGGCTGCACGAAAACGAAGCGCATGAAGCCGAGGCGGCGCGCCAGCTTGAGATAGGCATCGAGCGGCTCATAGGGCGGCTTGTAACGGACATCGGTGCCATAGGGATATTTATCCGACGGCCCGAACACGTGGAAATGCGCGTCGCAGGTAAGCGCCGGCGCCGCGTATGCCAGTTCAAATCCCGCATCCGGGTCGTGTGTGCCGGTGCCGTTCATGGTTGTCCTTTTAACTAGCTGCCCGACAGAACGCATGAACCTCATCGACTGCGGCCGTAGATCGGCTGCTCACGTTCCATAATCTCGCGTTATGCGAATCCGCATTGATGACGCGCGTGCTTCAGCGGTTGCTGCCAATTCTGAGAGAGTTGATCCGCGTCTATTTTACAATCCAAGCGTACGCGTCACCCAACGCTGAATAATTTCTCCGTTCAGAAATTGGATTATTACCGGCTCCATGGCGGCGGGATGTCCGCCGTTAAGAACGACTGTAACAACCAGAGCATCGCTATTGTTGTTGAAAGCGACTGCGAACGCGTATGTCTGTGACATAATGGTGCTGGCTGTTACGTATGCGCGAAGGCGCCCCTTCATCCCAGCAATATCAATCTCATGACCACCACCCAGCGCTTCTACATGACCCTTCATGAAGTCGAAATCACTTAACCTTTCGAGTTCGTTGTCATCCGCAACGCCCGTCGTGCTACTACAAAAACTGATCTTGGCGCGAATATACAAATTGAGGTCCGCCCGACAATCTGCCGCCTTGCATTGGAACGCCTTACCCTCCCCCCACTGATCCATCAGGAACGGCCATTTCGTCTCGATCCAGGTCGCATGTTCCTGATAGGCGGACGCAACATCGACAGTTTGCAAACTCGCTGCAACAATAAGGAATAGTGCCGATACTCCACACAATGTGGTCCCGACGGTGAGTGCGGCAACACGTTTCATCGCGTTTACCTTTGGATGGCGGGTCAGTTGTCAGGGAGCCCTGCAATCGCACGCGCCGGGCCTGTTACTTCGATAATGTGAAGTCCGGTGTTGGCTCGATCAACAACATAGATATATCCGCGCTCATCGGTTTCAACATTGTTGCTTTGTATGGCAACCTTGCAGACATCCTGCCCATTGACTTTGATACAGCGTTTGTCTGTCGCCGCCGTAATCGCTGGGATGAAGTAGCCAACTTCTTTAGGATGATAAGGATCGCGGATATCGATCGCACGGACCCCTGCATTGAACCAAGTAACAAAAGCGAGCTTTCTATAGAAAACCGGGGCCATGCTTTCATTGGAAGAATGCGAGCCAAAACGACCACCACGTTCGCAGAAGTTCTCGCTAGTCTCTGGTACCGAATAGCTCGCCACGACCATTGGTTTCGTCTCAACGGTCGCATCCACGAACCATACCATTTGTCGCGCTTCACCTGCCTGACACTCGTTGACTAGCGACTCATCAACAATCATCACGATGTCTCGCTGGCTCGCGAACTTGTCTTTTGAAAAATTCGGAATGGTCATTTTTCCCAATGGAAAAGTTGTGTGAGCGCCATTCAACGGCAACATTTCCATCTGCCCGATTACCGGAAAGCGAAGGTTGTCTAGAGTGGGCTCTTTTGGTCCATTAATTAGTTTGTCGCGATCGACGATTTGTAGAATACCGCCCTTGTTGGTGCCGTAACCAAAATAGACACGGTTACCGGTCGGTCCGATCGAGATCATGCCGTGCAATTCCGTTGGAACGCTGCCAGTCGAGCCAGGCTCTTGGCCCGGCAAACCGAATTCACGAATTTTAACCGGCTTAGCTGGATCGCTGAGATCATAGATCTCGGTCATGCGGCGAACACGCCAGTTCGGGACGCCGGAGACGAGAAAGGCTATTCCGGTGTTGCACTCCCACCAGCTCTTGTGGGTGTCCTTGAGGCCCTCCAGGCGGATGATCAGTTTCAGGTTTGCTGGGTCGGCGACGTTCCAAATCTCATGCGCTGCTCCACCAAAAGTGCGGAGTAGATACACCGCACTTGGATCACCTTTAGGAAGGTCCTTGCCGTCGCAGACACGCGTCATTTGCGCACCGCCACCTTCGTAATTGCCTTCTTGTCCTGGGAGATGGCGTAAGTATACGGGGTGCGCAGGATCGGTCACGTCAACAATCGACGTTCCGTTGACTTCGAGCTGGCCGGTCAACGGATTGATTGGTTTCGGAACAGCATCCGTTCCGCCGTGGTGCCCAATATACGCGATCCAGCGATCCCCCTGATGATGAATAGTCGGCTGATATGCTGAGCGTCCTTGCAGATCGTTAAATCCAACAAGGCGCATATTCGCTGCTTCTGGCGGATCACCGATTTTCGGGGGCTCCGCCGCGACGGGCCCGCCGATGAGCAAGGCGACCATGACAACTGCGGCACTAATTTTTTTGATTTCGGCTCGCTGTAAACGGGTCATCACTTCCTCCAATCTGCTCTGTAATGGAAAGCCAAGGTTTGCGGCGATGAATCATCCGACCGCGACTGATCAAATCCCGGATTTGACCCTCGCGTTCCATAATCTCGCATGGGGCGGAACAGGGAATTCTGGTTCAGAAACAGGGATTTTCCCAGTCAAATCCGAAATCATCGCCGGATGAGGTTTTCGCTACAAACAGGACCAGATTGCAGCCATTCCGCCAGCTTCGACCACCGCCGGCGGCCCGAGACGTTTCGCACCGCGATGGCAACGGCCTTCTTCTGCCCAACCAGGACGACCAGACACTTGCCGCGTGTGACGCCGGTATAGAGAAGATTCCGCTGCAGCATCGCGTAATGCTGAGTGAGCACCGGGATGATCACGGCTGGATATTCTGAGCCCTGGCTTTTGTGAATGGTCACCGCGTAAGCGGGCACCAGCATGTCGAGTTCCCCGAATCCGTAGGTGACGGACCGGATGTCGAAGCTCGCGACGATCTCGCCCGCATTGTTGTCCACGTCGTCGATATAGCCAATATCGCCGTTGTAGACCTCCTTGTCGTAGTCATTCTCGATCTGCATTACTTTATCACCGGGGGCGAATGTCCAACCGAAACGCTCGACCTTGCGATCGCCGGCTGGATTGAGGGCCGCCTGCAGCTCGATGTTCAACGAACGTGCGCCCACGCCGCCGCGATTCATCGGACACAGCACCTGGATGTCGCGGATTGGATCGAGGCCGAACCGTCTGGGGATCCGCGTCTTCGCCAGTTCGATGATGCGGCCGACGGCGGTCTCCGGATCGTCCGCCGCCACGAAGTAGAAGTCGCTATCCGTGCCGGGCGGGCTGAGATCGGGGATCGAGCCCTGGTTGATGCGATGGGCGCTGGTGATGATGCGACTCTGGGCGGCCTGCCGAAACACCTCGGTGAGGCGCACCACCGGCACGGTAGCGGATGAAATAATGTCGGCCAGCACTTGACCCGGCCCGACCGAAGGAAGCTGGTCGATGTCGCCAACAATCAAAAGTGCCGCATTGTCGGGCACCGCCTTCAAGAGCGCCTGCATTAGCATGACGTCGACCATGGAGGTCTCGTCGACGACCAACAGATCACAGTCGAGCGGGTTATCGTCGCCACGCTTGAAGCCGCCGCTCTTGGGGTTGACCTCGAGCAACCGGTGGATGGTCTTTGCCTCGAAGCCGGTCGCCTCGGTCATGCGCTTGGCGGCGCGGCCGGTCGGGGCGCACAGCAAAAGGTTGGTGCCCTTCGCCGCGAGGATGCGCAGGATTCCTCTGACGATAGTGGTCTTGCCGACACCGGGACCGCCGGTGATGACCAAAACCTTGGACTTCAGTGCGAGCCGGATCGCGGCGACCTGGCTTTCAGCAAGGGCAAGACCGATATGCTTCTCGACCCAGGGTAAGGCCTTCTCCGGATCGATCCAGGGCCAAGGCAGCGTGCCGTTCGTCAGCCGCATCAGCCGTTCAGCGATGGTGCGTTCCGCGCGATGCAGGCCAGCCAGAAATACACACGGCGTTTCACCGACCGAGGCGGGGATCACAGTGCCCTCCTGCAGCTCGAGATCGAGCGCGGTGCGGATGAGCTCCTTCGGGACCTCGAGCAGCTTCTCGGCCAGCGGCATCAGCTGTTCCGTTGGCAAGCCGCAATGGCCTTCACCCATGGCCTCGGTCAGGGCATATGAAATTCCGGCGCGCACACGGACCATCGCGGTCTTCTCGATGCCGAGTTTCATCGCGATCGCGTCGGCGGTCTTGAAACCGATGCCGCGGATGTCGCGCGCCAGCCGATACGGGTTCTCGGTCATGACCTGGATGGCGTCGGCGCCATAGGTCTTGAAAATCCGCACCGCCCGCGCCGTGCCAACGCCGTGGCTGTGCAGGAAGACCATGATTTCTCGTACCGCCTTTTGCTCAGCCCAGGCTGCGAGAATGCTGGCAGCGCGAACGGGCCCGATGCCGTCGACTTCGCGCAGCCGGTCCGGCGTCGCCTCGATGACGTCGAACACCTTCTCGCCAAAGGCGCGCACGAGCTTCTTAGCGTAGACTATACCGACGCCGCGGATCATGCCGGACGAGAGGTACTTCTCGATGCCATCGGCCGAGGTCGGGGGCGAAGTGCGCAAGAACCGCGCTTTGAACTGCTGGCCATGCGTACGATCGTTCACCCATTCGCCTGAGGCGGTGATCCACTCGCCCGCGGCAATAGTTGCGGCATGGCCGACCACGGTCACCATTTCGCGATGCCCGCGCGCTTTTGCTCGCAAAACGCAGAAGCCGTTCTCGGAGTTGTGGTAGGTGACACGCTCGACGAGGCCGGCCAGCACCTCCTGAGTTGATCGTTCTGCCTGCGGGTTCATGTCGGAATTCTGGCGCACGAACAGGGAATTTTATCAACCAAATCTAAAATCATCGCCGGATAAGGTTTTCGGTACACACAAGTGAGATCGCGAAGCGCCTCCAAGACTCGTTCGGTGCGGGTCTCTTGGATGACAGTGATCAAGACCGACAGTGTTGCGAAGACAATCAGGATAAGCGCTTCCTTCAGGTCACCGAGTGCGAGGAAGATCACGCCACCGCCGAGAAGCAACGCCAGCATCGGTTCACGCAGAACTTCTGTGACGATTCGAAATGGCGTGCGGAGCGCCTCACGCAACTCTACCTCCAAACCGAGATGATATGCTCCCCGGATCCCGGTGACTGCCTAATGGGCATTACCCAATGATTGCCCTCTTGAAATTGCGGGTAAACCGATCGTCGTACGTAATGCTCTTGTCCCTACCGAAAATCAAATCCGTACGTATTGATGGTGCAGCCCTCCAAGAACGGGCCTCACTTGGATGCGCCCGGTGCGTTGAATGAGCCTTCGAACCGGCGCATCCTTGCCTAATGAGAGATGCGTTCGGACGGCGTTGTAGTACTCCATGTAGCACATGAGGATGTGGCGCAGGTGTTGCTCGCCCATCACAACAATATGGTCGAGGCATTCCCGGCGGATTGAGCCGATCAAACGCTCCGCATATCCGTTCTGCCAAGGTGAACGTGCAGAGGTCGGATGGTCGCGAATGCCAAGCGAGCGAACGCTTCGGACGAATATTTCGCCGTAACAAGCATCCCGATCGCGGATCAGATAACGAGGGAGTTGCTCCCACCCACAGGCCGCCGTCAGTTGGTTGGCGATCCATTCCGCCGTCGGTTGCGCTGTGACGCTAAGCCACAGGATTTGTCGCCGGCCGTGCCCCATGATCAGCAGTCCGTAGAGCAGTCGGAAAGCGACGGTGGAACCGCAAACAAATCCATCGCCGCGATCCCATTTGCGTGGTTGCGGAGAAACGTCTTCCAGCCCTGCGACGGCGGACCTCTCCTGCGCACCATATACCTGGCAACGCTGGTCTGCCCAATGTCGATGCCGAGCTTGAGCAATTCGCCATGAATGCGAGGCGCACCCCACAAAGGATTGGCGATGCTCATCTCCCGGATTAGCTGTCGGATCTCAGTT
>JBARNC010000307.1:0-9793 GCA_049802775.1 Pseudolabrys sp.
GGCAGCATTTCGAAATCAAGGCCAGGATAGATGCCAAGAAAAGCGCCGCCGATCACGCCGCCGAGCGCAGCCAGAAAGGCGCCAAGGGCGAAGATGAACATAGAAATACGATTGGTATCGATGCCGACGCCCCGCGCCATCTGCGCGTCGTCAACGGTTGCGCGTACTGCGGCGCCCATGCGGGTCTTTTCCATCGCAAGCCACAGCGCGATGCCGATCGCAACCGCCATGACGATCATGAAAACTCGGTACAGGGGCAAGTAGGTACCGCCGACGACAATGCTTTGCGTCAGCTGGCTTGGCGGGTTGATATCCATATTGTTGCCGCCCCAGATGTCGAGCGCGCCTTGCTGGAATAAGAAGGCAAATCCGACAGTGAGCAGTACCTGTCGAAGGACGTCGGTTTCGATCGCTACGATTGAAACGCGATTGAGAATGAAAAAGAATGCCGCGGTGACGAGCGCCGCGACTGCGATGAACGGAGCCCAACTCGTGCCGATAAAGTGGCCTCGAGCCGCGGCCAATGCGGCCAGGATTCCTAATCCAAATCCGATTACAGCGTTGCGGACGAATTCGAAGCCTTCGGACCGCAGAAACAGGCGCTCCATCACCAAACCGATAAGTGCAACGGCCAGCGCGGCAAGGGGGAGCGACAGCGCCCATGACCCGGTCGCAGCGATGACCGACAGCGCGATGTAGCCACCCCACAAAAAATACGCGCCATGCGACAGGTTGACGATGCGCATGACGCCGAAGATCAGAGATAGACCGCTGCCCACGAGAAACAACAACGCGCCGTAGGACACGCCATTGAATGCCTGGACCACCCAGAATTGCGTATTCATTTCCCCCTGATCCTTCTGTTAAGTCGAAGGTTGCTCGAAGCTTACCTTAGGTTTGATCGGGATGGATACCCCAAATGGCTCCCGGCTCTATTTGTAGGATCGCCAGGGGTTCGCCGCGTTCATCCTGCCCGCTTTTTCGGCGGAATAATCGGCAACAGGAGGTAAGGCGTTTTGCCACGACCAAAATGCAGGCTGGTGGTGCCATTAAAAACGGCGGGAGGACGGTCGCGCGGATCGTCATGCAGGAACGGGCCGCAGCCCTTCAATTCATTTTTGAAATTGGACAGCTTGCCGCCGCTGGCCCCGCCGTATTCGTAATCCTTGCTGCGGATTGATAGGCCCACGCGATAGCCAGCGGGTACCACGATTGAGGTCGGCCAAATTTCGACGTCGAGTTCCACCGGCTGGCCTTTTTTCAACGGCCGCTTTTCATCGTGCGTGTGATAGGGGCGGTAGGGCTTAGACAACTTCTTGTCGAGCTTACGATGAGAGGCACGCAGCCATCCCTGCGCGATGGGCGTGTGCGGATCAATGGCGCCCTGGAACACGATTTCCTTCAGATCGCCGGTAAACACGCGCAGCACGATGAAGAAATCGGCGTCGGCAGTTGATGAAGAGGCAAACACCTTCAGCGCCGACGGGCCCGTAATCTCGGTCTCCTTCACGAGCGATGGTGTGAGGAAAGTAAGGCCATCGCCCATGGCGGCGAATTTGAGTTGCGCGGAGCCGGATGGTTTCTTGGTCGTCAGCATCATTGCCGAAGGATCAAGGTAGAACTTGGTCCATCTGGTGCGTTTGAGCGGCCATTCGTTCTCGGCGCGCGGGACGAACTTGTCGATGTGGCGCACCTGCAGCAAAACCTTGGGCTGTTTTGCCCAGTCACTTTTTTTACCGTGCAAGAAATAATCGAAGAAACGCAGCTGCTGCTCGCGGCCGTAATCAGTATAGAAATGCGTCCAGTGCTCGATGCCGTGCGCTTCAAGCCATTTATGCTTGGCCGCGGCGCGTCCGAAGCCCTCAAAATTGCCGCGTGGATGCAGGCCCTGGCCTCCCCAATTCGCGGCGGAAAACAATGGCGTAATAACCTTGTCCCATTTCGGCGAACGCGCCTTATGGTAGTCGTCGTCCATCGGATGGGATGCGATCTCGGCGCCAAAGTTGGCGCGATTGCTAGCGAGCTCTGCTTCCGACAAAGTTTCCGGGCCGCACACCAGTTCGCCATGAACGCGGCTACGTTTGCCGCGCTCGCCGGCGCCGTATTGCACGGTCTTCACTTGCATGTCGTACCAGTTCTCCCAGAACGTCGAAAGAATGCCGCCATGATGTGTCATGTCGCGGTACCAGTCGGCGGCGCCTTCCCAGATGCACATGGCAGCAAGATGAGACGGCTGCAGCGAGGCGACGTGCCACTGATTGATGCCGTAATAGGAAATGCCATTGAGGCCGATCTTGCCGTTCGACCAGGGCTGCACGCCCGCCCATTCGATGCAATCGTAGAAGTCTTTAGTCTCGCGCGGCGAGAAGTGGTCGATGAAACCAGGCGAGCAGCCGGCGCCACGTGAATCCACGCGCACGCAGGCATAATCGTGCGGCACCCATTTCTCCGGGTCGACCACTTCCCAGCTGTGGTAGAGGTTGCTCGATCCGGCGGTGACGTCCGGGTGCTTTTCCACCATGCGCTGCCACGCGCTTGGATAGCCGTCCTGGAAGGCGAGATTCTTGGCGTAGGGTCCGTAGCTGAGGATGACCGGATATTGTCCGTCTTTCACCGGGCGAAAGACGTCGGCGCGAAGCACCAGTCCGTCGTCCATGGTGATCGGCACATCCCAATCGATCCGCATGCCGTCGCGGATTTCGGTCCGCTGCTGCAACGATGCCATCACGCCCTCCGACTGATCACTCTTTTTTATTCGGGGGGAAGGCTACAGAAGGGGAAGTAGGACGCAAGAGCGAAGAAGAGGCGATCAATTCTCCGCTCGTCTCCGCGAAAGCGGGGACCCAGCAGGTTTTCGCGACGGTGCAATTGTTATTCTGGATTCCCGCTTTCACGGGAATGAGCGGAGTTTGCAGCTGCCCATACTGACAGCTGCTAACGTCTGCGCCGCTTCAGCTTCGCCATTTTCTCCAATATGGCGCAGACTGCGGCAGTGTCGCGGCCGCCGAGCCCGCTCTTCATCGCCTTGAGATAAATACCTTTGGTGGCGTTGAATATCGGCGTCGGCACGCGGATCTTGCGCGCGTAGTCGCCGATAACTTGCATATCTTTGTCCCACACTGAAATCTTCATGGTGACATCGTCGTAGCGGCCCCTTGCCATCATCGGTGCCCGCAACTCGAAAACGCGGGAATTGCCGGCGCCGGCTCGGACCAGATCGACAATCATGCGCGGATCCAGGCCAGCCTTCATGCCAAGTACCATCGCTTCCGCAGAGGCGACGTTGTTGATGGCAACCAGCAGATTGGCGACATATTTCATGCGGCTTCCATTGCCGAACGCGCCAACATTGAAGACGCGACGGCCGAAGGCCGTGAGCACCGGTCGCAGGCGCGCAATGGTTTTCGCGTCGCCACTGGCGTAAAATACTAGATCACCGTTCTTTGCCTGCGATCCCGTGCCGCTGACAGGGCAGTCGATCATCACATGGCCAGCCTTGTGCAATGCACGGGCGGTTTTCTCCTTATCGGAAATTGCGAAAGTGCTCATCTCTACCACAACCTTGCGCTTCAGATTGGCGGCAGCAATTTCTCGCACGGTGTCGGCGAGCGCTTGTGGTTTGGGCAGGCTGGTGAGAATGGTTGGGACTGCGACTGCTACTTCGGCGGCGCTGTGCGCGATCATCATGCCCGCACGTTTGGCCTCACGCCGTCGCGCCGGATTTATGTCGTAGCCGACCACACGCCATCCGGCCTTCACCAGGTTCTTGCCGAACGCGCCGCCCATAATGCCGAGGCCGATCACGCCGACCGTGCCCCTGGTCCTTCTCACTGCCATTATTCACCGTCTCCCCGATGCGAAATTGCATCAATGTTTCCCGTCCCGTCTTATGCGCTGGGTGTTGGGCTGTCGAGTCGCGGAAGGGCACGACACCGCTTTCAAGCGACGCCCTGATCGCCTATCGTCAGCGAAGAAAGCATCAAGGAGGACGTATGCGAATTGGCGTTGCAGGTCTCGGGGTCATGGGTGCCGCAGTTGCCGCCCGACTCATAGAAGTCGGCCACGAAGTGACGGTGTGGAATCGCACGCCCGAGAAGACCAAGCCGTTAGCAAACGCCGGCGCCAAAGTCGCGGCGACTCCAGCGGATCTGGCGAGTGCGGTCGAAGCCACCATCACCATGCTCACCGACGGCGCGGCAATCGATGCCGTGTACAACGGGCCGAATGGTCTCTTGTCGGGCGATATAAAGGGCAAGCTGCTCATTGAGATGAGTACGGTCCCGCCGAAGGTGCCGCTTGCGCTCGCACCCAAGGTGCGCGCAAAGGGCGCGGCGTTAGTCGAATGTCCGGTCGGCGGTTCGACCGCGCCGGCGCGCCAGGGAAAACTACTGGGTCTGATGGGTGCGGAGCCCGCGGACGCCGAACGAGCCAAGCCGATCCTCAATCAGCTTTGCCGGCGGCTCGAGCATTGCGGGCCGGTCGGCACCGGCGCATCGATGAAACTCGCGATCAACCTGCCGCTGATGGTTGCCTGGCAGGCCTATGGAGAGGCTTTCGCCATCGCGCGCGCGGCGGGCTGGGAGCCGAAGCGTCTGCTCGATCTGTTTGTCGACACAAATGGCGCAAATCCGGCAATGAAGAATCGCGCCGAGATGATCGTCACTATGTTCGAAGGCCGCGATCCAGGGCCGACCACGTTCAGCATTGCCAATGGCGTTAAGGACTTGCGCAACATGATTGAAACTGGCGAGTCGAGAGGTGCCGACATGCTCGTCACGAAGGCGGCACTCGCGGCTTTCGAGGACGCGACCAAGCACGGCTTCGGCGGTGGCGACGGTTCGCGCATGTCGGTCTACTGGGCCACCCGGAAAAAACAGTAAGGAGTACCCATGTCTGTGACGCTCGCTCAGGCCTCAAGCATCGTCGACGCGACGCTGAAGAAGGCGCGCGAACTCAAACAAATGTCGCAAACAGTGGTGGTGCTCGACACGGGCGGCCACCTCGTCTGCGCCAAGCGTGAGGACGGTTCCGGCATCATCCGATTTGAAGTTGCGGTCGGCAAAGCCTATGGCGCGCTCGGAATGGGCTGGGGCTCGCGCACCATGATGGAGCGCGCCGCACAGAATCCGAACTTCCTGACCGCCATCGTGGCCGCGAGCGGCGGGCGAATGGTGCCCAATCCTGGCGGCGTGTTGATCCGCAGCGCCGACAACCGCGTCCTCGGCGCGGTTGGCATTTCCGGCGACACCGGCGACAATGATGAAACTATTGCGATTGCCGGCATCGAGGCGGCCGGACTCAAAGCCGATCCGGGCGGCGCCAAGAAATAATTTGCCGATACGTGAATAGGCAGACAGGGAGGCAATCGTGAAACTTTTTTCATTCTGGCGCTCGCTGGCGACCTACCGCGTGCGCATCGCGCTCAATCTCAAGGGGCTGACACCCGAGGTGATTGAAGTCAATTTGCTGAAGGGCCACCAGCGCGATCCGAAATTTCGCGCGGTCAATCCGATGATGGCGATTCCGGCGCTGGTCGATGGCGATGGCCCTACGCTATTCGAGTCGCTGGCCATCATCGAATATCTCGACGAAACGCACCCCAATCCACCGCTAATGCCGAAGGAGCCGAAGGCTCGCGCGCGCGTCCGTGGACTATCGCAAATCATTGCCTGCGACTCTCATCCGCTGATTGTGCCGCGCGTGCGCGAATATCTCGCGCATGAATTCAAGGTCGATGAGGCGGGCGTCATGAAATGGGCTCAGCACTGGCACCAGGCGGCGCTGAGCGCACTCGAGGAGCATCTTTCGAGCGAAAAGGAAACCGGCACTTATTGCCAGGGCGGTCAGATCACGATTGCAGATATCTGCGTCGCCAGTCAGGTCGCGGGCGCAAATTTTTTCAAGGTCGATCTGGCTCCATACCCAACGGTCGCCCGCATCGCATCGACTTGCATGAAGAACGAGGCGTTTGCGCGCGCCCATCCGCTCAAGCAGCCTGGCGCGCCGGCTGCGGCGTAGTCGGGTTGGCATGATCAATACGGCGATCGTCGGCCTCGGCTGGTGGGGCAAAACACTGGTGAAGGCGGCGGGTGATTTCGGCGCGCCGCTCCGCTTCGTGCGCGGCGTTACACTCGAGCCGGACACGGTGCGCGACTTCGCAGCCGAGCACAAAATCACCATCGGCACCTCGATCGACGAGGTCATTGCCGACCCGCAGATCCAGGCCGTGATTCTGGCGACGCCGCACTCAAAGCACCGCGCGCAGGTCGAAGCCGTGGCGGCGGCGAAAAAACACATCTACTGCGAAAAGCCGTTCGCGCTGGCCAAAACCGACGCCGCGTCCATGCTGGAGGCCTGCAGGCGCGCTGGTATTGTGATCGGCGTCGGCCATCATTTCCGGCTGATGCCATCGATGCGCGTTCTGGCTGAGCTGAAAGAGGCCGCCGCCTTCGGTACCATCATGCATGTCGAGGGCAATTACAGCCACGACTGGCTCGCCGATTATCCGGCCGACAGTTGGCGCATGCAGGTGGCAGAAAGCCGGGCTGGCGGTATGACCGGCATGGGCATTCATGTGCTCGATTGCTTCCGCGATCTGGCTGGCCCGATGAAGCGCATCAGCGCGTTGTCGAAGGCGCGCGCGTTGAAGCTTGAGACTGGCGACACCACTTCGGCGCTGATCGAATTCGAGAGCGGTGCCACCGGCACGCTCGCCACCACCATCAAAACACCGTTCAACTGGCGCATCGCGGTCTATGGAGAGAATTGCCGCGCCGAGAGCGTCAGCGAGACGCGCGCGATTGTGTGTTACGCCGGCAAAGAATCTGAGGTGATTGACCGGCCAGCCGACAATCATCTCGGTTGTAACCTCGACTATTTCGCAAAGGCCGTGCTTGGACAGGGGACGTTCCCAATTCCGCCCGCTGGTATATTACAAACCGCCGCTGCGCTTGAGGCGGTCTTCAAGTCAGTTGACGCGAACGGGGCCTGGATGATGATTTGATCAGGCGCGCAATCTGCGATCGGGCTGCGCGATAACCGCATCCCACACGTCATGGATATGCGCGACTTCCGCTTCAAAGCGGTGCAGGAACAGACGCGCTTGGGTGGAGAGCGTGCGCCGCGTCGGTTGGACCACAACGAATTCGGCGTGCAGCTCCGGTTCGGCGATCGGATTGACGATCAGTTCACCGCGGCCGATGTCGTTGACTGAGATGACGCTCGGAAGGATGGTTACCCAGTCGGAGCGTGCGACGAATTCGAGCGTGGCGATCATCGCGTCCATCTCCAATATCGCGGCGATTTCCACTCCGTGCGCCTGGAAATAAGTTTCGAGATTGCGA
This sequence comes from Pseudolabrys sp., assembly GCA_049802775.1. Lineage (GTDB taxonomy): Bacteria > Pseudomonadota > Alphaproteobacteria > Rhizobiales > Xanthobacteraceae > Pseudolabrys. Next base: position 7,344 of record JBARNC010000307.1, read on the forward strand.
CGGCGGATATTGTCGGGGCCTGGAACAACGATCTTGAGAGGCCGGCATTCCGCGAGTCGCAGAGACGCCAATGGCGTGAATCCCGCGCGGGGGCCGGAGATCATCATTTCACGATCGCGGACCAACATGCGCGACTTTAATCCGATAGTGCCCTCGAAGGCCGGCACCAGCGCGAAGTCGAGCACGTCATCGAGCACCATTTCGGTCAGCAGCGCGCTGTAGCCCTCGACGATGTGCAGCCGCACTTCCGGGCATCGAGGAACGAAGTCGTCAAGCACAGGCGCCAGCACCGCGCGTGTGAATGTCGGCATCAGCCCGATACGCAGTTCGCCGCTAACTTCGCCAGCACGCGAACGCGCTTCCTCCGCGGCGTGCTCAAGCGTTCCGACCGCCTCCACGCAGCGCTTGTAGTAGCGCATGCCAGCCGGTGTCGGTGTCACCCCACCAGTCGTGCGCTCGAACAGCTTGACCTTGAGGACGCGCTCAACCGCCGCCACGTGCTGGGAGATGCCGGATTGAGTGGCGTTTTCCCGCTGTGCCGCACGCGTAAATGAGCCCTCTTCGCAGACAGCGATGACGGCGCGGATTTGCCGCAGCGGGATATTCGTCATGGGTGCCCCAAAAAACGTGACATTAGAAAATCTAATGATCTGGCGCAGAATATATTATTTCTTCTTTACATGCCAACCGGCTTAGGATTTCCGCCAATCAGCAACGAGCGCGTCAACGCGCAGGTCGGGAGGGACGGCTCATGGGAGCAAATTTCGGCATTACAGGTCTCGATTGGCAGCAGCGGGTCAACTGGGAGCGGCTGCGCGAATACCGCATCGAGCGCGCACGCACGATGATGAAGAAGCATGGCCTCGGCGCCATGCTCTGCATGTACGACGAGAACGTTCGTTACATCACAGGCACGCTGACGCCGGGCTGGAACCGGCTCAAGCCAGGCCTGCGCTATGCCATGCTATGCGGCGACGGGCGGCCGATTCTGTTCGAGCAAGGCGACATCGGCTTCCAGATCGAGCGGCATTCGCCGTGGATCCCGAAGGAGAACGTCCGTCACTCCTTCGCCTGGATTAAAGGCGCGGCGGGTCCCGCCTCCACCCAGCAGGTGACGAAGTTCACCAAGGCGGTAATTCAGGCGATGAAGGACAATGGCGTCGCCGGCCAAAAGCTTGGTGTCGATTTCATCGACATCAACATGATCAACATCTTCAAAGAGAACAACATCAACTGGACCGACGGCATGACGCCCATGATGGAGGCGCGAGCTGTGAAGAGTCCAGACGAGCAGGAGTGTTTCCGCATTGTCGGCGCGATCGGCGATGCGACGCACTGGGAATGCATGAAATTCCTGCGCCCCGGCATCACCGAAAACCAGGTGACCGCGCACCTGATGGAATATCTCTACAACATTCCTGGAATGGAAGACGTCGAGGACGTGATCGTGTCGTCCGGCCCGAATACCTGGCCGAACTGGCGCAACTTCTCCGACCGCATCATCCAGCCTGGCGATATCGTGTTCATGGATTTGGCCGCGCTTACGTGGAATGGCTACAAGTCCTGCTATTACCGCACTTACTGTGTCGGCAAGGAGCCGACCAAAGAACAGAAAGACACTTATGCCACCGCGCTTGAGTGGCTTTATGACTCGATCGGCGCGGTGAAGGTCGGCGCCACTACGCGTGACATTGCACTGAAGTGGCCATCGGCGATGGAGACGTGGGGGTACGAGGACGAAGATCAGGCCGCCGCCAATCTGTGGGGCCACGGTCTCGGTCTCGCACAATACGACCCGCCGGTGATCTCGCGCATCTGGTCGCTCGACCATCCGGTCGACATTCAGGAAGGCATGACATTCGCGCTAGAGACGCAGCACGGAAAACGTTTCCGTTACGGCGTGCGCATCGAGGAAATGCTGATCGTTAAAAAGAACGAGATCGAGATCGTCTCGAACTTCCCTGTGAAGCAAATCACTGTTGTCGATCCGCTGCCCGGTTATGGAGATCATGTGAAGTGACTTCGTGTCCCGGGCGCAGCGCAGCACGAAGTGGTGCGCTGCAGACCCGGGACCGTAACGGTCCGCGGCGGTCCCGGATCAGCGGTGCACCGCATCCGGGACACGAGAGGAGAGAAAACACAATGCCGGCTTACGACCCGAACAATCTCTTCGCCAAGGTCCTGCGCGGCGAATTGCCCTGCCACAAGGTCTACGAGGATGAGCGGTCGCTCGCCTTCCTCGACATCATGCCGCGCGCACCCGGCCACACGCTCGTGATCCCAAAAGCGGCGGCCCGCAATATCCTCGACATCAAGATTGAGGACTATCTGCATGTCGCGCGCGCGACCCACAAGATCGCAGCCGCCGCGAAAGCGGCTTTTGCTGCCGACGGCGTCACCATCCAGCAGTTCAACGAGCACGCCGGTGGACAGGTGGTCTTTCACCTGCA
>JBARNC010000308.1:0-1824 GCA_049802775.1 Pseudolabrys sp.
GGGCCAGCGTTCTTACTAGGTCCCTTCAGCAGGCCCGAACGGCCCCGTCATTCGCGGGCCGGAGGGGTATCTATGCCCTACAGGTTCCAATTCAGGTTCGATGGCTGAACGCAGCAACAAGCCCGCCCGCGCCGACGCCCACCAGATCACCATCCGCGGCGCGCGCGAGCACAACCTCAAGAACGTCGACGTCGCCATTCCGCGTGACAAACTGGTCGTGTTCACCGGCCTGTCAGGCTCGGGCAAATCCTCGCTCGCCTTCGACACGATCTATGCGGAGGGCCAGCGCCGCTATGTCGAGTCACTCTCGGCTTACGCGCGGCAATTCCTCGAAATGATGCAGAAGCCGGACGTCGACCAGATCGACGGATTGTCGCCGGCGATCTCGATCGAACAGAAAACCACCTCGAAAAATCCGCGTTCCACCGTTGGCACCGTCACCGAGATCTACGACTACATGCGTCTCCTCTGGGCGCGCATCGGCGTGCCCTACTCGCCAGCAACCGGCCTGCCGATCGAGAGTCAGACCATCTCGCAGATGGTCGATCGCGTGCTGGCGTTGCCGGAAGGCACACGCATTTATGTGCTGGCGCCTGTCGTGCGCGGCCGCAAGGGCGAATACAAAAAGGAGCTCGCCGAATTCCTGCGCAAGGGCTACCAGCGCGTGAAAATCGACGGCACCTTCTATGAGATCGGCGACGTCAAGCCGCTCGACAAAAAATTCACCCACGACATCGATGTGGTCGTCGATCGCCTCGTCGTACGCAACGATATCGGCACGCGGCTCGCCGACTCGCTCGAACAATGTTTGAAGCTGGCCGACGGGCTGGCGGCTGTCGAGCTGGCGGACACGAAAGCGACTGGCGCGATCGCCAATCGCGGCCGTAATGCGAACGCCGAACGCCTGATTTTCTCCGAGAAATTCGCCTGTCCGGTGTCCGGCTTCACCATTTCGGAGATCGAGCCGCGGCTGTTCTCGTTCAACAATCCGTTCGGCGCCTGCCCGGAGTGTGGCGGCCTTGGCGTCGAGCAGCACATCGATGCGGATCTGGTGATCCCCGACCGCGATGCCACGTTGCGCAAGGGCGCCATCGCCCCCTGGGCGAAGTCATCGTCGCCTTACTACATCCAGACACTCGACGCGCTCGCCAAGCATTATCGCTTCACGCTCGACAGCAAGTGGAAAGATTTGCCGAAGAAGACGCAGGACGCGATCCTCTACGGCTCGGACGAGGATGACATCAAATTCGTCTATGACGATGGCCTGCGTGGCTACACGACGAAAAAGCCGTTCGAAGGCGTCATCACTAATCTCGAACGCCGCTTCAAGGAAACCGAGAGCGAGTGGGCGCGCGAGGACCTGCAGAAATATTTCACCGACGTGCCCTGCGCGGCCTGCCGCGGCGCGCGGCTCAAGCCGGAAGCGCTCTGTGTCAAAATTGCAACAAGGAACATTTCCGAAGTGGCCGAGCTGAGCGTGAAACGCGCCGGCGAGTGGTTCACCGCCCTGCCCGCGCAGTTCAACGCCAAGCAAAATGAAATCGGCGTGCGTGTACTCAAGGAGATCCGTGAGCGGCTCAAGTTCCTGGTGGATGTCGGGCTCGATTACCTCACGCTCTCGCGCGCGTCGGGTACGCTCTCCGGCGGCGAAAGCCAGCGCATTCGGCTTGCCTCGCAGATCGGCTCCGGCCTCACTGGCGTGCTTTACGTTCTCGATGAGCCGAGCATCGGCCTGCATCAGCGCGACAATGCCCGCCTGCTCGAAACGCTGAAGCGCCTGCGTGACCTCGGCAATACTGTGATCGTGGTCGAGCATGACGAAGA
>JBARNC010000309.1:0-4947 GCA_049802775.1 Pseudolabrys sp.
AGATCAAACACCTGCGGCTCGATCGGGACGATCTCACCCTTTCGCCGCAACTCATGCTGCGCAACATCGATTTCGAAATCGGCGAACCTGAAATCCAAAGTAATCCTCGCTTACGAGTTGGCTCATCAGAAGCCTGCTGTGCTTGGCTCGCCTGTATGGTTTGGCCCCTGAAATGGCACAAATATACCATACTCTGACATTTCCGACGGTTATAACATGCGAGGACCTCAAACCTTCGTGTATGAAACAGCTCACACATCCTCTTCTTTTGGGGAGGTAATTGGTTAGCGAATTTCGAATGTGATATTTGGCAGTAGCACGCTTAATATCCGTTTTGGGTCATTAGCAGGACCCGCAACCGCAATGTCCGCTTTACCCCCGAAAGCGGACATTCATGGCTACGTTTGGAATTCCGCCTTGTGCTAGTAGCGGACAAACGAGCGGTCTCTGCCGAACGCATCGCTTTTGCCACTGTTTCGAGGATTATCAACGCATCCGCCGTCCCGTCGGCTTCGCCCTTTTCAAAATCCCCGTCAGCCAGCCCCATAGTATTTGTCACATGAGCGAGGCAAAGCACCGTCACACTCTGCCGCCGGGCGAAGGTGTAAAGCGCGGCCGCCTCCATCTCTACGGCCAGTATGCAATTGGCACGCGCCGCCTCAACGGCCTCAGCCGTCTCGCGGAACGGGGCATCAGTTGTCCAGCTAGGACCGACAAAGGTTCTTAGTCCTGCGGTTTTCAGGGCATCCGCAACTGCGGCGACGACGTGAGGATCAGCCTCAGCAAATTGTTCCGGTGCAGCATAGTGATAGCTTGTTCCTTCATCCCTCAGTGCGCGGTCAATGACTACAAAGTAAGGCGGGTTTCCTGCCGGGACGATTTGGCCTGCAGACGTAAGACTAATCAGGATGCTACATCCACAAGCGAACAATTCCTCAGCGACCAATACCGCAAAGGGCGCGCCAACAACGCACCCGAGAATGCCAACCGTCTCTCCACCAAGCGTGAAGGTATAAAGATCGGTGTGGTAGCAGGGCCACGCATCAAAGTGCTTCGCACGCCCGGAACTTTTCAAGCGTCGCACGATATCGCCATCAGGATCGAAGATACAAACTCGCGGCACATCGACGACCGGCAAGCCTTTCTGGCGGCGGGCTTCGCGCAGAAGTGCTGCGGGTGCAAAAACTGATGGTGACGATGGGCTCTTATTGTCGAGTATAGGCGGCATGACAGTTCTCAGTGTGAGCGCTCAAACACAACCCCATAGTGATACGGTAGCACCTCGACAAGGCGGACGAATTTGAGGCCGCCCGCTTCCACGGCCTCGATTGTCTGTTCCGGCGACATTCTCAATTCCGTCCTTGGTCCACGCGGTTCGCCCAAGATCGTCGTCTCCTCAAGGGGACGTTGATGCCAGTTAACGATAGCAAAGTGGCCAGTTGGCTTGAGGGCTTCGCGCACAGCTTGCGCCAATCGGGGCCGGTCAGGAACGCCATGAAAGGCATTCGCCATGAAGACAAAGTCAGCCAGTTGTGCCGCGAGCCTTGCCAGATCGTAAGCATCACCCACTACGAAATCGCAATTAGTTACGCCGCTCTCGTTGAGACGGCGGCGCGCCACCTCCAGCAGACTGCGGTCAATATCGATTGCGACGACGTGATGCGCGATTTTGGCAATTTGCAGGGTAAACCAACCGTCTCCAGAACATAAATCAATCACGTCCATACCTGCTTTCAGCCCGACTGTGGCAAGCACCCCAGAAGGATCGGGCCACAATGCTTCCCACCATCCGGCGGTCGGCATTTCAGTGCCTTGAAAAAACCCGGGAAGATCGCTGCTCATGATTCGGCGGTCTCAGTTGTGCTTGGTAAGTTTAGCGCACTGATGTCCGCTTTCGGGGGTAAAGCGGACATTGGCTGGATTGCCGAAATACTCGCGTTGCGCGGTCACTTTGGTGACAGCGATGTTGCCGACGCACCGGCCCTGCGTTGTGTGGCCTCGTCCACACCGACGCGGCCTGAGCCGAAGCTATCCCTCACGGGTCTTCCCACAGTCTTCCCGGCCGCACAGCTGGGAAGATACTTTGCAAAAAGTGCCTGATTTTATTGGGGCGGGCGAAGGGGAGCCGCACCGTGTCCGCTGTTACTCGAATAGCGGACAAAGGCGGGTGCGGTCGGATTGCCCGCCAAGTGTCAATAGCGGACTTACGGTGGTGCCGTCCTCTGCATTGAAGGAAGGTCGGACATCGAGCGCATCCATTCGGCGAGCTGCGGGCGGCCATCGGTTAAATTATTGAGGCCACAGTAGCGCGCTCTCTCGAAAGCCACTGCGAGGATCAAGTGTGCCATGCGGGGTGGCCCCTGCATCAACGGATCGGCCATATCGCTCTCAAAAATATCCGCCATACGCTGGCTGCGAGCGACCTCATGGGCGAGGACGGTTGGCGAACGCTCGTTCGCGGGCCGACTCATTTCGCGCGTCCATACGGAAATGCCGTCGCACATGCTGCGCGCCATGAACTCGAGCCGGAGGTAAGCCCAATCGGGTTTACTCATCGCCTTGTGAAACCGAGGCTTGCCGTCGAGGCTGTCGAGATAAGCGCAGATGAGCTGACTGTCCTCCATGCCAACACCGGCATCATCGACGAGATAGGGCACGCGGCCAGACGGGTTGATCTGATAGTAAGGACTGCCCTGGGTGCGCGTTTTCACCTCAATGATCTCAACGCGGTCTTCAAGCGCCTTCTCTATGACAATGATGCGCGCTAGCCGCGCGTATGGTGAGGTAAAGGTGACATACAGCTTCATCGAGGTTTCCACCGCCAAAGTAACACGGTAATACCAAGGGACGGCGGCGAGCGTGAACCCGTGTTACCAGTGATGCCTAAGCTGTATGGAGCTCAGCGGCCTCACGTTTTCATCCTTTTACCTTCGCTCCCCGCTGTTACTCCAATAGCGGACATTTCGCGATGCCGGGACAGCGTCCCGGCAAAACCGTAGTATGAGCGCAGTCTGCTGAGAGTGGACAACCCGATGTTCGCCAGACTGGGAAAATTCCTAAAAAGCATTCTCGGAAACGTCCTTTACTGGATTGGCTGGAGTATTGCGGTCCTTGTGATCGTGCAGGCGATCATTCTGTCCGTCACTTTTGGCAATCCGCTCGTACCATTGCTTCTTGGTGGCCTTGGCGTGATTGTTTGGCTGATCGCGATTGGGTTCAAGTTTATTTTGGCACCAGAACAAGTGTATTCGACAGGAAGAGGCAGGTTTTGGTTCCCTGTCATTCTGCTCGCAGCAATTGGGGTTCCCGTTGTCTATTTCGTTTTCTTGCAGCGTCCCGATGCCTTGTCCATCCGCTTCACATGGGTCGGCATTCCGGCATGCGCGTCGACCTCGCCGGCCTTTGAACTGGGGGGCGTGCCTGCTGGCACCAAGAGTTTGAGTTTGACGATGACCGATCTCAATGTGCCGACGTTCCACCACGGTGGCTCAACAATCGCATATACTGGGGATGCAGTGAGCCGCGGCGCAATCAGCTATACTGGCCCATGTCCGCCTAGCGGTGAGCACCACAACTATCGCTGGACAGTGCAAGCACTTGATGCTGCGGGGAACGTTTTAGACACGGGCAGCGCTGACGCGATGTTTCCACCGTGACGCCTTGCAATTCACAATGTCCGCTGTTGCCCCAATAGCGGACAAAAGCGGTGCGGTCGGATTGGACATCGCCCAGAGCATCACCCGCCTATAGGCTGGGGTATCCCCAAGGGCCAAGAGATCGGCCCCACCGCAGAGGGGGCGGGTCAAACCTGCCGCAGGTCCAACCTTCCCAGACTCGCCAAAGGAGATCGGATATTGTTTCGGTCGCACGAGAGCGAGGGGGATCACTTGCGCCTCACCGGTATCGTAAGCCTTTGCGCGGTGGTCGGCTGCACTCTGCTGTGGACGACCCAAATGTCGAGGGCGCAAACAACGGATCAAACCGGCTCGCTCGTCGACCGCAGCGACCCCGGCCTCGGCCGTCCGAACCCCCTCCGGCTGTCGCGGCCACTGCGCGACGCCAACGGCAATTTGCTTCACCACAGTGGCAAGCAGATCGAGCTCAGCGCCTCGACCGTTATAGTTTACCCGACCCTCATACCGGGGCCGCGGATCGACGCCTCGCTGCTGCTGCCGGCCTCGATGAAGGGCGGCCCGATATTGATCGACATCGACGTCATGCAGGTGTTCATCCCTTGGGAATTTCGCATGGCGGGGATGTTTGAGCGATGACTGATAAGTAGCTTCGCTTGCCGCGGATCGCTTTAGTTTGGCGGCACCCCGATCTGCATTGCGAAGTCCGCGTGCTGTGCAAGTTCGGCAATTTTCGCCGCTGATATGGCGCCGCCCCCTCTTTTGAATGTGCCCGAAGTTCCGCAAGCGAAGAATAACCAAAAATATTGATGCCCAAAATCAGGCCCTCATCGTCTCCATCCGCACTTAGAAGAGCCCCCCTGAGTCCCCGTGGTGTGTTACGCAATCATGGGCAATCAGTTTTCCATCAGGAAATATAAATCTGATCCGGCAATGTTGATCTGCCGTCATCATTTATGCTCGCTCCTGAGCATAACCTACGGTCATCACTGCCTTTCCCGGCGACGGCGTAACGCTTGCAATTCGCAGTGGTCTTATGCCCGCAGGGAACGGCTCACTAGTATCGAGAATAGCCCAATCATTGGCAGCCCAATCGTTGGCGAGCACTTTGATAGGCTTGTTTATTTTGCTTGGGTCGAAATTTGGCGGGACAAAATACCTAACCGCAACCCACCAGTTTTTCTCCGTAAATCCTTTGGTTCTCGCTGATTGTGAGAATAAGTACCGCGTTAAAGCCCCGCTGTGCCATCACAAAAAAGCGGATTGCTCGTAGCGAGGTTTATTGTCCCGGGTTTTCCGGGGATGGGTCCTGGCC
>JBARNC010000310.1:0-3738 GCA_049802775.1 Pseudolabrys sp.
CTCGAATGCCACCGCCGCCACGGCCGCCAAGACTTGCGCGCCCGCGGGCAGACTGCCGGCCAGCTGCTCGGCCTGATCCGATATTCCCGAGCGCATTGCCGCCACCTCTTCCACCCGAAGGCCGGCCCGCGCTGGGCCGCCCACCCGAAGGTCGTTGGCCCGCGCTGGGCCTTTGTCCCGCACCAGGCCGCCGCGTACCGCCGCCAGGCCTGAGAACCTGTTCGCCACCGCGGCCGCGAAAGTCCATGCGGTTCTGTGCTCCGCCGCGTAGATTGTTGTTGCCGAGCCGCTGGTCCACACGCGGGTTATTGTATCGCACGCCCTGGCGATGTTCGGGTCGATGCTGCCAGTTATTGCCGTTTAAGGGGTTAACCCTCGGCCGGTTGATGTTGATGTTGTTGTTGTTCCAATTGACTCCTCCACCCCAATAATTTCCACCCGAGCCCCAATTCCCGAGTGCCCATCCAGCGCCAAATGCGAGTCCGGTCGCGATGAGTCCGCCGGCGATATATCCGGGATACCCGAAATAGTATGGCGGATACTCCGGATAAGGCCATCCACCGTAGACAACGCCAGGATCGTAATACGGCACATAGGCTGTTTCGGAATCCGTCGGTTCAATATAAATGACCTGCTTGCCCTGTTCTTGTTTCTTGGTGACTTTCTGCTGCTTGGTCGATGTCAACTTGTTGTTGGCTTCGGCTTTTGTGCGTAGCCTCTGGATTGCGTCCATCACGTCCGGCTGTTGAGCGAGCACCGCATCGCCAAGCTTTCGGGTCCAATCAACTTTGGTGCTCATCATTGAGAGAACATCTGGAGTGGCAACTAATGACTTGACGCTGTCATCCCAGGCCTGCTTGTCCACTGCCGCTTTTAATTGATCGCCCTTGAGATTCTTGTTTTCTCTCGTCCAGCGCTCTGCCACCACGACCTCCAGCGGATAGGTCGATGCCATCAAGACCAGAGAAAGTAGGTTATCGGGGTACAATGCGACGGGCGCAACGAGAGCATCGAGCTCTGCGGGTTTGAGCAATTGCTCACTCGATGGCGCAGCAGGAGCGGCGGCTTGATTCTGCGCTACGGCGGCGAATGGTGTCAGGATAAGGAGGCTAAGAAACAACACGCCCGTCATGAGCCGTCGTAAAGCCATCTGCGCCTCCCACACTCACATCTGAAATTTTCCGCTGTGCCGCCACTGCGTGAATGATCGTGCACTCCGAAACCGGCCGACAGCTACCAATTACTACTCGTTCCTTACGGCTACCAAGTGGCGTTTCCAAGCATAGTTGAGGAGTCACTCGTTGTCCTCTTATGGCGCAAAGCGGGCATTCTGGACAGGCCCCTCGCCATTCTCATGCAGTTGATGCAGGTCAAATGAATGGGATTATTCTCGGCACATCATAATTTCCTAGCTGCAACACTAGGAGGTTCAGTGATGTACGCGCTCATCATAGTAATCGGGATGCTCTCAACGGGGGCGTCTGGGAGTGCAGTTATTCCTGTTGGCGTAACTTCTCAAATTGTTGGGAAATTCAAAAACTTAGATGAGTGCAAGGCGGCTGCGAGTCAGCCCCACGCCGGAGGCCCTATTTCGGATTTCAGTCTCTCAACTACCTGGGGAGCCAATTGGTATTGCACATACACCGGCGCGAATTGACCCAACTGACGGCTCACTAGGCGATGAAGCGATAAGTAATGAGGAGAGTAAGATGTCGAATTATTATGCAGCAGTTTCGGCGCTGATCTTTTCTTGAGTGGCACTCGCGCACGTCGTGAGGATCATTAAGCGATGGAAGGTGCAGATTGGGCCACTCTCCGTATCCATGGCTGTATCGTGGGTTAGCTTGGTCGTTGCTACCCTGATCGCAATTTGGGGCTTCATTGTACACAGGAGTCTTGAGCAGCGCATGGCCATGGGGGTTCACGTCCGTTGTGTCTGCGCAACTGCGGCGCTCGTTGTCTTCCTAGCGGCGTCGCTCGGTATCCCGGCTGGATTCGCGGCTGAGTCCAAACGTGTATTGCTACTTCATTCTTTTGGCCGGGATTTCAGGCCCTGGAGCAATATGGCAAAGCCATCCGCGCAGAACTGGATCGCCAATCACCGTGGCCGGTGGACATCATTGAGGATTCGCTGGTCACGGCCCCTTTTCAGCGATGAGAACCCAGAGGCTCCGTTTGTCGAGTATCTGCGTGCCCTGTTTGCCAAACGTCCTCTTGACCTGATCGTTAGCATCGGCGGAGGCTAGATTTTGTAGTCCGGTCGGTCTCGGCGCTTTATTTGAAATTCGCAAAGCTTGGCGCGGGCACGGGCGGATATTGGAGGGCCATTCGCAAGCGCGCCTGGCGCGGGGTCTTGCCGGTCCAACGCTTAAATGCGTGGGTCAAGGAGCTGACCTCCTGATAGCCAAGCAACCAGGCGACTTGCGAAATCGACAAACCATTTTCGGCCAGGTAACGTCGAGCGAGATCAACCTTCAAGTTTTCTAGGACATCGGAAAAAGTCAAACTTTCCGCGGCGAGCCGCCGCGCAAGGGTGCGTTCACTAAGGCCGAGTCGGCGTGCGACCGCCTCGAGTTTCGCGTCGCCATGCGGTAGCAAAGGCACAATGGCGTTCTCGACGCTGGCGCGGAACGAACCGCGCCGGGTTGGCCGCCGAGCGAGCGCTTCTTCACAACACGTGACCAGTAATTTGTTCAGATAATGGTCGGCGCTGACGACCGGCGTATTTTTTATGGCCGGTACGAACGAAACTTCATCAACGGCTGCACCAAATTCAACGTTGCTGCCGAAGAACTCAGTCAATTCCGAGTATTGACCACCGCGACGATGCGCGAGCCTGACGCGGGCTGGCATTAGCCAAATGCCTGTTAGTTGCCGGCATAAACGAACCAGCATCGCCATAAAAAATTCAATCTGATGCCAATCCAGGTGTCTACTGACTCCAACATAGTGGAATGTTATACTAACGTTTCTGCCGTCAAGATATGCTAGCGACACGCCTTCATTGGCAATCGCGCTATAGCGCGCGAGCCTCTTTAACGCGTCACCCAATATCTCTGACGAGGCCGAGACATAATAGAGAAAGCCGAACTCCCGAAGATCCGGCAGCTGGGCAAGATGAAATCCGAACAGGTCATCTTGGAGCGCGCCGGCAACAAGATTTAAAAATTTGATTTGATCGCGAACCCTAAGTCTAAGACTCGTGTTATTGATTTGCTGCGGTGTCAGATTTGCTTTCTTTAATAAAGCTTGCGTGTCAATTCCGCTTGCTTTTGCATGGGCGTAAGCGAGGCGCGTTATTGTCCCATTGGCGTTTGGAAGCGTGCCGAGACGCTTGGCACCAGAACGACCCATAATGTTGCCCTCCTCCTGCCAGCAGAGCCGGTCAATTATCAATCGTTTCCGGGTAGGACTGGCATGCGCGGACAAAGCTTTGTCAAACAATAACAAGACTCCGGCATAAAGTCGCGTGTATTCAGCGCGTCCTGTCAGCTCCGAGCGTTGAGACACCGCGTGGCTACACGCAACATTGGAAAATATAAATGTCGAATCCGCAAAAGATTGTTGCCGTCATCGATGACGACCCAGAAATGCGCGCCGCGATGACGTCACTTGTGTCGGCGTACGGATATTGCGCAGAAACCTTCGATTCAGCCGAGACTTTTCTCACTTGTGCTTCGACATGTCGAGCGATTTGCCTCCTTGTAGATATTCAACTCGGCGGTATTTCTGGTGTGG
>JBARNC010000311.1:0-10132 GCA_049802775.1 Pseudolabrys sp.
GGTATCTATTTGCAATTCCTACGGTAAAAATGTACTCCGGGCGGCAGCCCTGCAATCTTGCACTTGTGCGGCAGCGCAACAGCGCTAGGCTTTTTCTCAGAGCGAGAAAGGGGGTTTCTCATGATCCACTCAAAAATTCGTGGCACGTCCAATCCAGTTCGTACGACGGGCTTTTGCCTGGCGGTCGGCATCGCGATCGCGCTGTGCGCGGGTGCGACTTTCGCTCTTGTCGGCACCACGCCGGCCAATGCGAAGCCAGAATTTGCTGCCCAGACGAAATTGCAATGCGGGCAGTGCCACACAAACCCGGCGGGCGGTGGCAAGCTCAAGGCCTTCGGCGAAAAGTTCAAGGCCAATGGCTTCAAGGTGAGGTAAGCTCATTATTCTATTCTGGTGTGGCGACAATTCCCAACGCATGGCCGACGTTGGGGCGCACTGCGCATCCTGACGGTGGATGCAGGTTTGCGGTTCCCAAAGGGATTCGCCCATTGGAATCGAAAGTGAACGGCCGACGTCCAGCTCTGAGTTTTGTTGAATAACCCAATGATCCTGTGGTCGATTTTCGGGCTTATGACGGCGGCGGCCATGGTCGCCGTGCTATTGCCGGTCTTGCGAGACGGAGCTGAGGCGCGTTCAGATAACGACATTGCGGTCTATCGCGACCAGCTTGACGAGCTCGAGCGCGACCTGGCGGCGGGCTCGATTGGCAAGACCGAAGGTGAAGCGGCGCGGGTCGAGATCTCCAGGCGTCTGCTCGCTGCATCAGATGCTGCCCGAGCGGCACCAAAATCGTCGCATTCCACGACAGCGGTGCGATACCGACGCCGCATCGCCGCTATTGCACTTTTGCTGCTGCCAGTCGGGGCTAGCGGACTTTATCTTCGATTAGGCTCACCCGAACTTGCCTCCGCGCCTGGGGGCGCCCAGCGCGCGGCCTCGCCCAACCAACAGAATTCGGTCGAGGAATTGATTGCGAAGGTTGAGGCGCACCTCGCGCGCAATCCCAACGACGGCCGTGGGTGGGAAATTCTGGCGCCGGTCTACATGCAGATCGGCCGCTACAGCGACTCGGCAAACGCATGGCGAAACGTTTTGCAACTCCTCGGCGACAACGCGGATCGCGAAGCAAATCTCGGCGAGTCTTTGACGGCGGAAGCCAATGGAATCGTGACCGCAGACGCCAAAGCAGCCTTCATACGCGCCGTCACTCTCGACAATACCACCGTCACCGCTCGATATTATCTTGGCATTGCCGCGGAGCAGGATGGCCGGCGCGACCAGGCTGCGAAGATCTTCCAGGACCTTATCGACGAGGCGCCGGCCGGTGCGCATTGGGTGGCTGACGTACGCACGGCGCTCGCGCGGGTCAAAGGCGAGGCTCCGACGGCACGTCCCGATCCTGCGCAAGCGGCAACCGCCCAGCAACCCGAACAACAGGCGGCGATGATTCGCGGGATGGTGGACGGGCTTGCGGCACGCCTGAAACAGGATGGCTCCGATCTCGACGGCTGGGTGAAACTGGTACGGTCCTACAAAGTCCTCGGAGAGGAGGATAAAGCCCAGGCTGCTATCGGTGATGCGCAGCGCGCACTGGCTGGCGATGCCGAAAAGCGTCAGCGTCTCGATGCTGCGCTTAGGGAGCTCGACGCCGATAAGGGCGCGGCTGTTGCGGCCGTCACCTCACCCGCTCAGAACGCATCGCCCGCCGGCGCGCCCCCGCAGCATGAAGGCGAGATACGTGGCATGGTCGACCGGCTCGCCGCGCGCCTAAAGCAATCCGGGTCCGACCCAGAGGGCTGGCTCATGCTCGTCCGCTCATATTTGACGTTGGGCGAGAAGGAAAAGATAACCGAAACGATTAATTCGGCCCGCTCTGCTCTCGCTGGCGATGCGGCAAAGCTGCAGCTGTTTAACGAGGCGCTTCAGCGCTTCAAGGTCGAAGAAAACGCGGGCGCGACGCCTGCGACAACAGCACCGCCGCCAGCGGCTTCCGCTGAGGCGTCTGCGCCCGATCAGACCAACGAAATGGTTCGCGGCATGGTCGCCCGCCTCGCCGAACGATTGAAACAAGACGGCTCGGATGTCGACGGCTGGATGCGGCTCGTGCGCTCCTACGTGGTACTCGGCGAACGCGATAAAGCCTTGACGGCTGCCGCCGAGGCACGCCAAGCCTTCGGTAGCGATGCCGACAAGCGCAACCGCTTCGACACCTTCATAAAATCCCTCGGGCTCGAGGGCTGATCGCCACATAGATGAAGTTGAGATGCAGGCAGAGGCGCTTGATGCAAGTCAAACCTGCACGGGTGACTTGTTCGTAAACTTCCAAGACCTTTGGGGCGAGACTCGATCCGAAGCGAATAGGAGAAGCCGATGAAAAGACGACGTCTACTCATCATGGGTGTTGTCGCGCTCGGTATGGGGATGGTTACCAGCGTTGGGATCTTGAACGCGCCAAATGCGTGCGCAGCCGAGGAGATCGTCAGCTTCAAGGAAGACATCCTTCCGCTTTTGAAATGGCGCTGCGCCTCATGCCACGAACCGGGCGGCGCGGGCTATGAAAAGAGTGGTTTGGATTTAACGAACTACGCCGGGCTAATGAAGGGCACAAAATTCGGCCCTATGGTTATTCCGCGCGAGCCGGAAAGCAGCAATTTAATGTTGTTGTTGGATTGGCGCGCGGCCCCGGCCTTGCGCATGCCACACGGTAAGAAACAATTATCAAGTTGCGACCGCAGCAGTATCCGCAGCTGGATTCGGCAAGGCGCCAAAGACAATTGATCGTGTTGGGGCACGCTGTCAGGTCAGTCGCAATCCCGTAAGGTGGCATAGCGTATGAACTACGAAAATTTCTTTTCCGCCGCTTTAGACCGCCTTCATCTGGAGCGGCGCTATCGTGTATTCGCGGATCTCGAGCGGATAGCCGGACGCTTCCCCTATGCGATTTGGCATTCACCACGGGGCCAACGCGAAATCGTCATGTGGTGCTCAAACGATTACCTTGCGATGTCGCAACACCCGAAGGTCGTCGGCGCAATGGTAGAGACCGGAGCACGCATGGGTGTCGGCGCAGGCGGTACCCGCAACATTGCCGGCACCAATCATCCCCTGGTCGAACTCGAAAGCGAGCTTGCCGACCTTCATCGTAAGGAAGCAGCCCTCGTCTTCACCTCGGGTTATGTTTCCAATGAAACCGGCATCTCGACGATAGCGCGGCTGCTGCCAAATTGCCTCATCCTGTCGGATGCTTTCAACCACAACTCCATGATCGAAGGCATCCGACAGGCTGACTGCGAGAAGCGCATTTTTCGCCACAACGACCTAGCTCATCTCGAATCGCTGCTGAAGGACGCGGGCAACCGGCCGAAGTTCATCGTCTTTGAAAGTATCTATTCCATGGATGCGGACATCGCACCGATCGGCGCCATCTGCGATCTCGCTTGGGAATACAATGCGCTGACCTATCTCGACGAGGTCCATGCCGTTGGCATATACGGCGCTCGTGGCGGCGGCATCGCCGAACGTGATGGCGTGATGTCGCGCGTCGACATCATTGAGGGTACGTTGGGCAAAGCATTTGGTTGCTTGGGCGGCTATATCGCGGCTAGCGCGAAAGTATGCGATGCGGTGCGCTCTTACGCGCCCGGCTTTATTTTCACTACCGCACTGCCACCCGCCATTTGCGCTGCGGCTTGCGCTTCGATCCGTCACTTGAAGAACTCACAGTGGGAGCGCGAAAAGCATCAAAAAAGCGTCGCCCGCACCAAAGCAGTGCTGACTGCGGCCGGCCTGCCGATCATGCCGAGCGCCACACATATCGTGCCTGTTGCGGTCGGTGATCCAGAAAAATGCAAGGGGGCGAGTGATTTGTTGCTGGAGCGCCACGGCATCTACATCCAGCCAATTAACTACCCCACCGTGCCGAAAGGCACCGAACGCCTCCGGATCACTCCATCGCCCAATCACGATAGCGCCCTCATCGACGCGCTCGCCGCAGCAATGGTCGACGTATGGCAGCAGCTCGATATGCCGCTAAGCCGCGCGCTGGTGGCGGAATGACCACCCGAACGGCGGCGAAATATTAAAACCGTGTGACGTTAGACGGCGGGCGAATGTTTGGCCTGGCTGCCCGCCAGGTAAGCATCGAATGCCGAGGCAACGATGCGGGCGAAAGGACGCCCTTTTTCGGTTATCCTGATGCGATGGCCTTCGATTTGCAAACTGCCATCATCCTGCAGCGGCCTTAACGACGTGAGCGCATCGGAAAAATCACGTTCAATATCAATTCCAGATCCTTTTACGATTGCAGCCAAATCTACCGCCATATCGCACATCAATCGCTCAATGATCAGACCGCGAAGGCGATCGTCGTCAGAGATGGCGATACCTCTGACAGTTGCCAATTTTCCGGTCGCAATGGCGCGCGAATAGTTTCCGACGTCAGGGGCGTTCTGTGCGAATCCCTTAGCAAAACGGCTGATTGCAGAAGCGCCGAAGCCTATCAACGCATCCGCGTCATCGATTGTGTACCCTTGGAAATTGCGGTGAAGCCGGCCCGTCCTCGCCACGGGAACCAGTTGATCGTCCGGCCGCGCATAGTGATCAAGACCGATTGGTTTATAGCCAAGTTGAACTAATGTTTCGTGCGCAGCCGCCGCCTGCGCCATGCGCTCATGCGCGGAAGGCAATTCTGATTCATCTATTAATCGCTGCTGTGGCCTGAACCACGGCACGTGCGCGTAACCGAAGACCGCGACGCGTTGTGCTTTGAGTTCGTGGGCCAGGATCGCAGTTCGCCTGACGTCCTTAGTCGTTTGTCTTGGCAAGCCGTACATCAAATCAAGATTGATTCTGTCGATTCCGGATTCGCACAGCACTGCGGTCGCATCCCTGACAACATCGAATGGCTGGATTCGACCAACCGCCTGCTGCACTTGTGGGCTGAAATCCTGAACACCAAAACTTGCCCGGTTGATGCCGATGTCCCGCAGCGCACGCACCAAAGATGGCTCGACATAGCGTGGATCCAGTTCGATCGCATGTTCGTGAACCGCACCAAGATCAAAATGGCACTCAAGCTCGTCGGCTATAAACCTGAGCAGATCGGCGCCAAGAATTGACGGTGTTCCACCTCCCCAATGCAGGTGGGTGACCCTACGTCGACCTGCGTAGCGTGCAATGCACGCTATTTCTTCGACAATCAGTTTTGCGTATCTCTCAATCGGTTCATGTTTGTGAGTAGCCTTGGTATTGCACCCACAATAAAGGCAAAGGTCACGGCAATAAGGGACATGCAGATAAATCGAGAGAGTGGCGCCTTTGGGGAGCTCCTCAAGCCAGGACCGATAGACAGCCGCATCAACTGCCGAAGTGAAGTTCGGCGCTGTTGGATAAGAGGTATATCTTGGAACCGCTCGATGGAGAAAACTGGACATCCGATTACTCGCTAAAGGATGCGAGTCAATTTTCATGGCGACTGGTCCAACAATCAAATGGGCCAAACGGCAGCGTAAGCGGCCCTGGGCCGCCGAGCGCGTTGGTCGCCATCGCGGGCCATTTGCATCGCCTTGATCACACACCCGTCGTCTGGCGGCAGCCCGCAACGCTCGCTATGTTCACAATCGCCGCAAGTGAAGCGAGACAAACGGCGCGTCGTTTCACGATCTGCCGCAATCATGGCAGCAATTTTTCGAACAAGGGCGAATGTCGGCATCGTTCTACCTCTTTTGGCTTCCCTAATTTAGAGCCACGCGAGATTGTAGTTCCATCAGAGTGCATTCATTCGGGCAATATTGCCGCCAAACGGGACTATCCGGACGAACGATGAGATCTCTCTCGCATTGCCTTTTAACGCCGCAGGTGGAGCACAGCCGCTGCATATCGCGCATGAGATTCATATCGGTTTCGGAAACTGATCCACATCCAAATTTAGTACGTCCATTCGGCGCGACAGCAGTTGAGCGGCATTGGGGCTTAGTTGCGCGATACAACGTAGCTCATGCGAAGAAAGCCCGGCGTCTCGCGCCATGCGCGCGACTTCAAAATCGCTCAGTTGGTCAAAGCACCTTCGGTCCTGACGGGGCAACTTTCGGTTGCGCACCCAGTTGCCAATAGTCGAGGCAACGGATTGAAGGAGCGAATATTTGTCCGAGGTGGCGTCTAAGGCCCGCATAAATGCCTCCTTTTGGAGTTTTATGCCTAAACCAATTTGCACAATGTCTCTTGATCCAAATCAACAATCAATTGTTGTGCGTATGTTCGACGTTTGACACGGTGTCATGCAGACACCAAAGGTCTGCAACAGCTAAACAATCCCAACATGACGGTGACGCAGTTACTGATACGGAGCGTCAGGGGTTGTTTCGCAAATCCCCTGAAATCATTAATAAAATGGATTGCTCAAGAAGCAGAACAGCTGGCTGATTATGCAACGGGCGTCAGCGCCAGCGGCACAGACTAGAGCGTGGACTCATAAACCGGCAGCCAAATGAACTCCGCTGGCTCACTGCCGGTATTTTGAACCCAATAATTGGTGTCCTTGCTTTCGGCAAAACCAACACCGGCGCGTAGAACCACCTCAGGCTTACCTTGCGGGTGCGAGGTCAATGTACCCTTGATAACATGAAGTATGGTTGGATGATCTTTATGACTGTGCAATTCAACAATGCCGCCCGGCTCAAGGGTAAGTGACCTCAACCTCAGTTTATGTCCTCATATTGAATCGATTTTGGAACTGAGGTCGACTGAACGCAGTTCAGCCGCGTTTAGCCCTTATTCCCGGTTAGAGTTTGCTGGGTGATTGCCGCTTGAAGGCACAGCGTCGAGGCGATGAAGCGCGGCTGACGATGTCAGTAGGCCAAGCCCAATCTTGTTCAAGAGGCTCCTCCTTCGGCAGCGAAGCAGCGGCCGCACTTAATTGCGAGTTTGCCCACGGCGGCCTGCGAACGAGGTAAAGCGATAGTTAATTTGGGTAGCGTTAGGACACTGTTGCTGAACAGCTTGTTGGCAGACCAAGCATGCAGAATAAGGCGGTCGTTGTTGGTGCGCTCGGTGTCATTGGGCGCTACATCGTCGAGAGGCTCGTCGGGGAGCCCGATTGGCAAGTGGTGGGTCTGTCGCGACGAAAGGCGACGGACCGGCCGCGCTACCGGCATATCACAGTCGATCTGCTTGACGCCGAAGACACGAAACGCGAGCTCGCTGAGCTGACCGACGTCACACACGTCTTCTACGCGGCATTCCAAGCAACTCCTGGAAGCGCATCGAACTTCGCCTCTAATACGGGTCCAAATCGCGAGATGTTGGTGAACTCGGTCACCGCCATAACTCGCGTTGCGCCTCATCTGAAACGAGTCGTGCTCGTCACTGGCACCAAATACTACGGCGTACACCTTGGGCCGCTGAAGACGCCGATGCGGGAAACCGATCCGCGTCACATGCCGCCCAATTATTACTTCGATCAGATTGACTGGCTCACGGCTTACCAGCGAGGAAAGGAGTGGGATTGGGTGGAGCTCCGGCCCCAGACGCTGTGTGGCTTCTCACCAGGCTCGTCAATGAGCATCCTCCCGGCAATCGCGGTTTACGCTGCGATATCGAAAGAGCTCGGTTTGCCGCTGCGCTTTCCGGGCAAGCCTGGTGCCTACGACACGATATATCAGGTGACTGAGTCAACGCATTTTGCGAATGCAGCGTTGTGGGCTGCGACGGATCAGCAATGCGGAAATCAAGCTTTCAACATTACAAATGGCGACTATTTCCGATGGCGGAACCTTTGGCCCAAGATCGCAGCGGTCTTCGAAATGCCGGTTGCAGATCCGCAAACAATTTGCCTCACGCAGCATATGGCCGATAAGGGTCCGCTCTGGGAGGAGATTACCGCCAAGTACAAGCTCAAGCGCGTTGCCTACACTGATCTCGTCGCTTGGCCATTTGCGGATTATGTCTTTGACGTTGACTGGGACGTAATGTCGGACGTAACCAAGTCTCGGCTTTACGGCTTCCACGATGTGGTCAATAGCGACACGATGTTTGTGCGCCTGCTCCGCCGCTTTCGTGAAGAGCAGATCGTGCCTTAGCGTGCAATGAGCCTCCATACGACCGTCAATGTCGACCTCGATCGTGCACTCATGGAATTTATCTCATTTTGTATTCAGTCAAAGAACTCAGTAGAAAATTCGGCTTTTTTTTCACGAGTCGAGCGTGCCCGATCTGTTAGGGTGGCTCTCAGTCCAAGCTGTTGAGTTGATTGGTGGGCGCACAAACGGCCTATTTAGAGCCTAGAAGTTCAGGGCGGTATTCGAAATGCATTGTATCATAGTGATACCAATAGCCGCCCCAGATAAAGCCGTGTCTTTCGAAGATATTTACGATCTCAACTGGGATTTGGTTCTGCCATCTTAGTTCGCCTCGATCCTTTAGCGCCCAGCGCCAATAATTAGAGTATTTCGCGCTTATATCGAGAGCCGCCCCGTAAGCGTGCATCGATTTAACGTTGGACCCCGCAATTTTACGGCAGTTGTAAGTACCAGAAGTCGGCTTCAAATATTTGACAAAGCTGTCCGCTAACTCATCTAGATCTCGTGACACGGCAGCAAGTGCCCTGTCCACGCCGTTGACCGCTGTGATTGTAACGTTCCCACCACCGTGTTTTGGTAGCCATTGAATAGTACGTAGATTCTTCGCCACTTCATTTTCGTTGCAATTGCCATACATCGCGACGAACAGCGGTTCATAGCGCACTCGACCAGGATCTATGTTTTTTGCTGGCTGTTTTGGAACCGTGCCCATCGGATATTGGGCGTAAAACATATCGTCGATATCTGGCTGTTCTAGAAGCTCCTGAAATGTCTTGTCAGTTCGGTTGTCAGAAATTCGGAACTTTATGCCATTTTTTAAAAACAAAAACTCATTGTCGTAGCCGCTGATCGTGTTTGAGTAGGAGCTTACAAGCCTTTCTAGATACGCATTCAAATTTTTTGGTGCCGCCCCGTATGTCTTGTCAGATCCGCTCGCAACAGCGGAAAGGGAGGTCGCAAGTAATGTGCTCCCAGACAAAATTGATAGTCTTGAACTCATTGCCTATGTCGAATTGTGAACACGTCCGTTCATAATAGGCTGAGCTTTCCCTAATCCGTAAAACCCGATCAAGAAGAGGGAGTAAAGGGCCCCTTCAACTGACCCGCCGCTGCTTTCGTTGCCGTCTCGCCAAGGTCTTTTGCTTGCTCGGTCAACGATTTCAGTTGCGTTTGAAAGAACTCTGTTTGAATTCGCACCAGATCTTGTAAATCCTTGGCTTGAGTTAGCTTTTGTGCAAATCCAAAAGCGCTGTCGACATTTTGCTGAGCGTAGTCTGTCACTTTTTTGTTAAGCTCTGTGGTCGCCCAAGGTGAGGCTGACATATTTTTTTGAAAGAAATTTAGATAGTTCTCCATCGCCTTACGAGCTTGCTGCACAGTCTGTCCTGCTATCCTACTTAAATCGTCGGTTGATTTATTGTCTTTTCCCATGTTTCCCTCCTGGGCATTTACTAATGCGCTGAGGTTTTTACAACAACAATGCCAACGGCTGACCTAAACAATCAGCGGCTGAAGATTAAGGAAATGACCCCAGAGGGGGGAATCCTCTGGGGCCAATCGTGGCTGGACGCAGGGGTGGGGGGCACGTCAGCGCCCAGCTTTGAAACTTAGGTAGGAAGGACCTGATCCGTTTCAAGTAACGGCAAGCCCTGCCTAAGCTTTTCACGTTAATTTGAAAAGTGAGGCAGCAACCCTGTCTGATCTATCTCAATGATGATTCAGCGATTCTCAAGTCTCCTTTTCTAAGCATTGGAAAGGCTTGTTGCGAGAAACGTCGGCTTTTTCGGTGCGCAAACCGAGAGGGCGCGCTTGGACAGTGTGTGAGGCAACACCCTCGAAAAATGAGCAGCCTTCGACCTTTGTTCCAAGAGCGCCCTCTCGGTTTTTCGAAGCAACTGCATTCATGGCTCTTGAAGAATATCGTGCCGAAACCAGACCACATTGCTGATCTTGAACGGAGGCAGAAAGCCCTAGAAGAAGAAATTGCTAAGGCGTTGTCGCATTGCTCGCCCGATGACTTAATGGTCGCTGATCTCAAGAGTCGCATGCTGCATCTC
>JBARNC010000312.1:0-5396 GCA_049802775.1 Pseudolabrys sp.
CCGTGGCGGCGGAGGTGGCGGTCGCGGCGGTGGCGGCGGCGGACGGCGATCAGATATCGCGCTCAAGCACGACATTGTTCTTCTCGGTCATCTCGGCAACGGCCTTGGCTACTATCGGTTCAGCTACAACGGCGACGATCGAGCCTATGTCGGCGTGATGGCGCAGGAAGTGCAGGCAGTCGTGCCGAAGGCCGTCGTGCGTGGCCAGGACGGCTACCTGCGGGTCTACTACGACAAGCTTGGCGTCAAGTTTCAAACCTACGAGCAATGGATTGCGTCGGGCGCTCGGGTGCCGGCCGCTATCCCTGTTTCACACTGACATGTCTGGCAAACGAGGACGTCATGAACACAGTTCTTCCATTGGCAGATTTTCTCCGCATTCGTGGGTTGAGAAAGTTTGTCTCATTCACGGCAGCGATGCTCCTTTGCGCCGTCGCATCCCTCGCCAGTGCCCAGCAAGCGTTCAAGACGCCCGATGAGGCTGCCAGCGCCCTTGTCAGCGCAGCCAAGACGGGTGACCAGAAAGCCATCGTGGCTGTGCTGGGCCCCGACGGCGAAGACATCGTATCGTCAGTCGATGACGTCGCCGATGCGGCGACGCGCGAGAAATTTGTCGCCGCCTATGATGCAAAGCATCAGATCGCCATGGAAGGCGACGACAAGGCAGCGATGGTCATTGGACAAGAGGACTTTCCGCTTCCGATACCTCTCGTTCGCAAGGACGGAACGTGGCGATTCGATACAGCAGCGGGTCGCCAGGAGATTCTCGCCCGCCGCATTGGCAAAAATGAGCTGGACGCAATTCAGGCCTCACTCGCCTACGTTGATGCACAGAACGAATACGCCGAAAAGGATCGCACCGGCGCCGGCGTCGGGACATATGCCCAACGCATCATCAGCCAGCCAGGAAAAAAAGACGGGCTCTATTGGCCGACGTCCCAAGGTGAAGACGCGAGCCCACTTGGCGAACTGGTCGCCCAGGCAACCGCACAAGGTTACCGGGCTGGAGGCGGGCGGGCACCCTTCCACGGTTACTACTTCAAGATCCTGACAAAGCAGGGAGCGGCTGCTCCCGGCGGCGAGCTGGAATATGTCGTGCGCGGCAAGATGATCGGCGGATTTGCGCTTGTCGCCTATCCGGCCGAATACCGAAATTCAGGCGTGATGACTTTCATTGTCAATCACGCCGGTGACGTGTTCCAGAAGGACCTTGGGCCCGACACAGCCAGGCTCGCCGAACGGATGAGTGAGTTCAATCCCGATAAGACCTGGCAAAAGGTTTCCGATACAGAGCCGGTGAAATAAGCGCCGTTTTTTGTCGACGAGTCTTCGACGTATCGCGCTGATCAAAGCATGTGCAACGCATTGGTGGAAGGTTTGATCGTTCCGACGTTAGCCGCGACGATGCTTTCTCTCCCCGGCCGATATCATCGTGGCCTTCTGTTCCATCGTTTTTTGTAGCACCTCAAAAATGACTGCGGTCGACCAGCCAAACAACAGAACCCCGTTCATCGCCGTCATTGGGCCGAGCAATTGCCACCGTTCGCCCGGTACAATGTCGCCGTAGCCCAGCGTCGTGTAATTCACGAACGCGAAATAAACGAGGCGAGCCCCAGAGGGCACCACGTCAAAAATCAAATAAGCCAGAGCCCAGACGGTGACTTCGAGAGCATGTGCGATCATCAAAACCGTGACGGTCGAACTCATCATGACGATCAAAAGCAGGGATGGGTTCAATGTCGTCTTCGTGCCTATAGTTCGGGCCACGCGAACGATTAACGTCATCATGAGGGCATGGATCGCGATGTTGCAAACACTCACGCCGCCACCGACTATAAATTGACGCAACATGTTCTTGCCTTTTGATTTTTGAGCCTATCCTACGTTTTCTGTTTCAGCCGTTCGCGAATGGCCTGAAACATAACGTAAAGCGGCGGTATCGCAAAAATTCCGAGCAACGATGCGGCCAGCATGCCGCCGAAGACCGGCGTGCTCACATTGCGAAACGCAAGTTTGTACGCACCGGACGCGATGACGAGCGGGACCAGGCCAAGGATAAATGCAAATGATGTCATCATCACCGGCCTGAAGCAGAGTCTCGCTCCCTCGGTTGCTGCCTCAAGCAACGGCACGCCGCGTTCTCGTCGCTCCTTGTGTCGCCGCGCTCAAAGTTGGCATCGCACGTATATCATTGCCATCTCAGGAACGCCGGGAAAGACCCTGGTCAATTTGTTCTCACTATCTATTTGCAGGCTAATTTGTACAGTCGACAGCGCGACATCTGTGGAGCAGCTTGCGATCAGATGGAGCATCGCTCCATCCTCCTTACGAGACTTGACGGTGCAAGTTGCCACTTTTCCTTTGATTTGATTCCCGTCAATTATGAAACCGCTGCCATGCATATCTGAATCTCGTGTCATCGAAACGGTATTGTCTTTTTTCTCAAAGATTTTGCTGCAAATGGCCGCGTCACTAGCCCAAGGGCCATTTAGGTCAACCGCATACGCAGCTGGGCTCACACATAAGGCGGCAATCAAAACTGCGGCGCCTCGCTTTACATTTGGTCTATTCATTGATTGCCTCCGTACGACGCCGTGACCTAGGTTGGCTGCGGCGGCTTTATTTGCTATTTGATCGCGGTTCTCGGCTCATCCCGTGTTGATCTGTATCAAAGCAATGTGGCTCGGTCTAAGCGATCCAAAATAAGGGAGTTGAAGCAAAATGATAGGCGACCCGTTGCTGAACTACTTTGCACTTGGGCTGCTTTTTTTCGTCGTTGTGGTGTTGTTTTACGGCATCATCGCGATCCACGACATTCCTTATCTTATTGCAAAATCACGCCAACATCCCCACCAAGATGCAATTCACGCAGCTGGATGGGTGAGCCTGTTCACGCTGCATGCGCTGTGGCCGTTTCTATGGATCTGGGCGATGGCTTATCGTCCCGAGCGCGGTTGGGGATTTTCGAATCCGCCAACAACTGGCGCAGCGCCCGCGGATAACGAATTAGAAAATCTGCGACGGCGCGTAACGGAACTTGAGGTCAGGCTCCAGAAAGGAGCGAAATAATGGAAATCCTGCTGATCTTGATCTACGTGTCTTTCTGTTACGTTATTTTCAAGTTGTTCAGAATTCCCGTGAATCAATGGTCGCTCGCCACCGCGACATTAGGCGGCGTCATCGGCATCGCGCTGCTGCTTTTAGTAATGAACTATAATCACCCTTTTACGACTAATGCGCGTATCTATTTTCCGGTAACGCCGGTATTACCCACGGTAAAAGGCCGCGTCATTGAAGTACCGGTTCAGTCGAACGTACCGCTCAAGGAAGGTGATGAGTTGTTTCGGATCGACCCAAAGCCGTACCAATACGTTGTAGACCAAAAAAAAGCCGCGCTCGCCGAGGCTGACCAGAACGTCAAACAGCTAAAATCCGGTCTTGATCAAGCCACTGCCGCCGCGGAAAGAGCTAATGCGCAGTTGACGCTTGCGCAGCAAACTTACGACCGGCAGGTTGAACTACTGGAAAAGAAGGTCGTCGCGCAGGCTACAGTCGATACCGCCATACGCAATCTCGAAGCAGCGAGGCAGACCCTTACGGGCGCAAGGGCCGACGAGGAACGCGCGCGACTCGCCTCTACGTCGAACATTGGCGGCGTTAACACAACGGTTGCCCGTTTGACGGCCGAATTGGCCGATGCCCAGTATGATCTCGACCAAACAGTAACACGGGCACCATCCAATGGATTCGTCACACAACTCGGCTTGCGTCCTGGGATGTACGTAATCCCCCAGCCTTTACGCCCGGTGATGGTCTTCGTAAATACCGACGAGGGTGACAAGATCATGGGAGCGGCCTTCCAGCAAAACTCTTTGCAGCGTGTGAAGGCTGGCGACGAAGCTGAAGTCGCCTTCGACGCGGTACCCGGTCGCGTGTTCAAGGGAAAGGTACGCCAGGTAATCGATGCAATTGCGGCTGGCCAACTGCAACCAACGGGAACGCTTGTAGATCCTGGAGCGCTGACGTCCGGACGCGCGCTCGCGACGATTGATATCGAAGAAGACCTTTCAAACTATCAAATCCCTCTTGGGGCTGCCGCGCAGGTTGCAATCTATACGGAACATTTTGAACATCTTTCGCTGATACGAAAGATTTTGTTGCGCATGCGCAGCTGGCAAAACTACGTTTTCCTGGAGGGGCATTGAAGTCTGTAAAAATTGAGGGGCCGCGCTTCGCGGCCCTTCGACATCGTTGATGGGGAGCGAAAAGACGGGAGCGCTGTTATTTTTCGCCCCAACTGAGTGAAATGCCTATGTCGCCCGGCATTCCACCGGGCCAATCGACGATTTGAAATTTTATTCGGTACCCTCGAGGCTGCATATATTTCTTCCAGAATTCAAATAGTTCCTTTGGCAATCCCGTCAGCGTCTCTTCCCAACCTTTTTCTTGTTGATTAATGGCGCGGCCATGATCTGTGAACAGCGTGTTGGGAAAACGACCAACTTCCACTTCAGTCAAACCGTTATTGACCGCTCTATTGATGATTGCGGCCGCGCGCTTCATCCGCTCCTCATCGGATACACCCGTCGGCTCTTTCAGTTTATCGAGCAGCGCCTTCTTTTCGGCTTCGACCGCTGCCTGCTTGCGTATGTATTCCGAGGCTTTTTCAGCCTCGGCTACGGCCATCCTTTTGCTGCAGTCTGCCGCTGTCGGCAGAAGATCGTCAGCTTTCGCATTCATAACTCATTCTCCAGACGTCGCTAGCGGATCGCCTCGACCAGGTGTTTACGGATCCAGGATTCCTTTTAGGAAGTCATACGCCATTTGATTTTGACCTAAGTCAAGAAGGGTCTACCATTGATATGGTCTCAATGATTTTTGGACGAGATTATAACCCCCTGATTGATGGCCCGGGAAGGCTAGCGAGATGTCGAAAGACAAGCAGAAAAAGCACGAGGAAAATGAGGGTACGGCTACGTCCAGCAAAATGAGCCGAAAGGAATTCGAGAAGGAACTCGCGAGCCTCCAAGTCGAGCTTACCCGCCTGCAGACCTGGGTCAAAGACAAGGGGGCACGCATCATTGTGGTCTTCGAGGGCCGCGACACTGCAGGCAAGGGCGGTGTGATCAGCCGGATCACTGCGCGCACGAGCCCGCGCGTCTACCGGCACGTGGCATTGCCCGCGCCCTCCGACCGCCAGAAGACCCAAGTCTACATACAGCGCTACATCGCGCATTTCCCCGCGGCAGGCGAGATCATCCTCTTCGACCGCTCCTGGTACAACCGCGCCGGTGTCGAGCGGGTAATGGGCTTCTGCAGCGACAAGGAGTACGAGCGGTTCCTGACGATGACCCCCCTGGTCGAACGGGAGATGATCGTCAACAATGGCATTATCC
>JBARNC010000313.1:0-1874 GCA_049802775.1 Pseudolabrys sp.
CTTTTGCAACAGTATCTGCCAATAGCGGACATTCAAGAGGTTGGCTCTCACCAAAAGAAAACCCCGAACATTATCGTCCGGGGCTTAGAGACAATACTCAACCTAGACCCGTTTCGCGTGTCGAGCACATGGGCGGCTCGTCAGTGCCAACCATCACAATTCCCTTCAAACTGAAAGGCCTCCTCGCTCGTGCGCTGGGTAACACTACCGCCCGCAGGTATCGCTTCCGCCGCCTTAAATTCGATTGTTTTGCCACCTTTTTTTGCAAAGAGGGTTTCCCCCTTAGGAATGTCCAATGACGTTAGATTGGAGAGCTTGACTAAAACGAACCCCGGCCCGCCGGCCGAAGTGCTGCAAAACATTGACACAGACGTTTTAGACTGTTGTGCCACGGCAGGTGCGATAAGGAATGCTACTGTGACGCAGGCGAACGTGGATAGTGCGATGGGTTTGCTATGCATCTAAGTTCTCCATTTCTGAAACTGTGCAAAGAAAATCAATCAAGCAAGTTAATAAAACATCCCTAGTTTCAAACGCACGCATTGATCCGCATCAATGGCACCCGCGCGAAAGTGCATGGCTCATCGTGCCCCCAAGCGGCCCCTGCATATCGATGCGCACGCGTGCGCGGCAACGTCCCCGCCCCAAACTCTGATCAGGCCCAAATGTCCGCTTTGGGTCAAAGCAGACCTGCGCCAAAGGCCCTGAGGCGGTCTCATTAATCGTTTCGATTATAATAATTATAATTCTCAATAGTACGTCCCCGCAAAACTGTCGGACATGATGTCCGCTTTACCCCCGAAAGCGGACATGCGCAGTGCAAACAGGCATGTCCGCTTTGTGCCAATAGCTGACATAGTGCTCCGCTCACTCGATCGGCTTATCGCCGACCGCAAACAGCGATTGCGGCACAAGTCCGAGTTAGGTGTTATCCATGGTGTGACGGGGGGCGGTAAGATCACACCGATATCTTGTGCAGCGCCGGATTACGTTCTCACGCGCCTGTTCTAGAATAGTCTTTGTGCATAAAGCCTCATTGGGGAGGAGATCACTATCATGAAGAGCAATTACTTAGCGTCGCCGTTTTGGGCCTTCGGAGTTGTCGCAGCGTTGGCGGGACCGGCGCTTGCCGACAATGTGCTGACCACGCACCGTCTCTCAGCGGGACTTGCGGCCGAGGCGGTGGCCGAAGCGGTCGCCGTCTGCGCCAAGCAGGGCTACAAGGTCACCGCGGCGATCGTCGACACTGACGGCGTCGTGCAAGCGCTGCTACGCGGCGACGACGCATCGATGGTCGCGTTCGCCACAGCTAGCGACAAGGCCTTTACGGCGCTTATGCTCGGCGCCGCGCGCAACGAGGATTCGAGCGGTGCCATCGCTGAGCGGATAGGTAATGCTCCGGCCGGCGGGCTCGCCAAGGTCCAGCACGTGCTGCTGCAGCCTGGCGCGCTGCGCATCAAGGTCGGCAACGAGGCCATTGCCGCGATCGGTGTCGGTGGCGCGCCCGGCGGCAATTTCGACGAAGCCTGCGCCAAGGCTGGGCTCGACAAGATCAGCGATCGCCTCAAGTAGCCGACAGTCGTCGACGGTGTCATAACGGGCCAATTCAACAATCTGGTGTGCAGATAGTGAGTGGCCGGTCGATGTCCGCTTTGGCTCATAAGCGGACATTCCGACAAGTCCGCGCGATGTCCGCTTTACCCCCGAAAGCGGACATTTGCAGTGCACCGGAGCATGTCCGCTTTGTGCCGATATTGTTGCAAAAAGAAATTTTCGTATCCCGACGCGCAATATTGATTCAATAAATCAATCTGTCGCGCAAGATTGATTCAAACGGCGTGCTCGTTGGATTCGATAGTTGCGCACTTGGACGG
>JBARNC010000314.1:0-35324 GCA_049802775.1 Pseudolabrys sp.
CCAACCAGTACATGCGCGAGATTGATGTCGTTCTTGCCCGGGACCAGCGCATCCAGATTGTAGCCACCAACGCGCCGTTGAACTTTCGGAAAGCGCGCGGCAATTTCTTCGGCCTCGCGGGCGCCGATAGCGAGCAAATCCTTGGCGAGCGGACGCAACGGCGCCGGCACGTCCTTGAGATTGCCGCCGATGCGGCCGAAATGCGCGAGCCTACCATCCGCGAGCAGCGCCTCGATCGAGATCACGTTGTCGCGCATGGTGCCGTAGCGCATCGAACGGCCCCCGCAGGAATTGTTGCCAGCCATGCCGCCGATGGTCGCGCGCGAGGATGTCGAGATGTCGACCGGGAACCACAGACCGTGCGGCTTGAGCTGGCGATTGAGATCGTCGAGCACGGTACCCGGCTCGACCGTGCAGCGGGCACGCTTGACGTCGAGATCGAGGATGCGTGTCAGATATTTCGAGCAATCGACGACCAGCGATTCGCCGACGGTCTGCCCGGCCTGCGACGTTCCGCCGCCGCGCGCCAGCACGGTCGCACCCTCGCTGCGCGCAATCGCAATCGCCCGATCGGCTTCTTCAATAGTGCGCGGCGCGACCACGCCGACCGGCACGATCTGGTAGTGAGAAGCGTCGGTGGCGTAGCGGCCGCGCGTGAACCGGTCGAATTGCACCTCGCCGGTCAATTCGGCCTTTAGCCGACGCTCCAGACCGGGCATGACTACGGCCACGTTTCTTATCCTTTTTAGCCTGCACTAAGCCTATGCATTAGGACTAGTTCGCATTGCGGAAAACCGCTTGACCGCAATGTTACATTCATAGTTCAACGCCACAAGCGTCGCTCCCTGGCTGGGAACGCGCCGTGGCCATGCCACGAAAATTCCCTAAAAGCTGCCGTTTCAGGAGCGGACTACCTATGGCTAAGAATTCCTCGCGTACGGTCGGGCGCCATTTTCTGCATATCCCGGGCCCCTCGCCGCTTCCGGATCGCATCTTGCGTGCGATGGACACGCCCATCATCGACCACCGCGGCCCGGAATTCGCGCAGCTTGCCAAAAAGTGCCTGGACGGCATCAAGACAATCTTCAAGACCACCAACCCGGTGATCATCTACACCGCGACCGGAACCGGCGCGTGGGAAGCCGCACTCGTCAACACGTTGTCGCCCGGCGACAAGGTGCTGATGGTGGACACTGGCCAGTTCGCCACGCTGTGGAAGAAGATGGCCGAGAAGCTCGGCCTTGTTCCTGAATTCATTGTCACCGACTGGCGCATCGGTGCTGATCCGGCGGCGATCGAGGCGCGCCTGCGCGAGGACAAGGGCAAGGAGATCAAGGCGGTCTGTTTCCTGCACAACGAAACCTCAACCGGCTGCCTGTCGCCGGTGGCAGAAATCCGCAAGGCCATCGACAAGGCCGAACATCCCGCTCTGCTGATGGTTGACACCATTTCCTCGCTGGCTTCGGCCGATTACCGCCACGACGAATGGGGTGTCGACGTTTCCGTCGGCGGCGCGCAGAAGGGTCTGATGCTCCCGCCCGGGATGTCGTTCAACGCTGTGAGCGACAAGGCCCTGGCCGCCAACAAAACGTCCAAGCTCACAAAATCGTTCTGGGCGTGGGACGAGATGCTGGCGATGAACAAGATCGGCTTCTTCCCCTACACGCCGGCGACGCAAATGCTGCAAGGGCTCGCGGTCGGCATCGAGATGCTGCACGAGGAAGGCCTCGACAACGTCTTCGCGCGCCACGATCGCCTCGCTGAAGCAACTCGCCGCGCCATCAAGGCATGGAATCTGGAGATCATCTGCCGCGATCCGAAATATTATTCGCCGACAATCACCGCCGTGCTGCTGCCGGAAGGCCACGATGCCGATGCGTTCCGCGCATTGGCGCTCGAGCAGTTCAATA
Organism: Pseudolabrys sp.; assembly: GCA_049802775.1. Lineage (GTDB taxonomy): Bacteria > Pseudomonadota > Alphaproteobacteria > Rhizobiales > Xanthobacteraceae > Pseudolabrys. The sequence continues at coordinate 1,911 of JBARNC010000314.1, forward strand.
TTTCCTACGGCGCGAGCTTCGGCCGCTTCGCCGGCAAGATGTTTCGCATCGGTCATCTCGGCGACATCAACGACGCGATGCTGCTGGGTGGATTGGCCGCGACCGAAATGGCACTCGCGCTTGCCAATATTCCGCACAAGAAAGGCGGCGTGCAGGCGGCGATGGATTACCTCGTCTCCGCACACAGCAGCGCCACGAAACAGGCGGCGGAGTAATTTTTGTTTCCCGCTCGTCCTCGCGAAAGCGGGGACCCAGTTTTTTAATATGCCTGGATTCCCGCTTGCGCGGGAATGAGCGGTTGTTGCTAAGCCGCCCTCACCCATTCATTCGCCTGTAACGCGCGCATAACAAACCCCGAAATCGCCTTGAGCGTCGCTTCAGCCGCTTCGCGTTGTGGCGAATGACGCGCGCCTGGCAATAGCACGATCTCGACCGGGCAATAACATTCCTGCTGTGCGACCTCGATCTGCTTCACCGTGCCGTACTGGTCGTCCTCGCCCTGCACGATCAGCATCGGCACGCGGATATAGGCGAGGAATTCGGTGATATCCCATTTGCGGAATTCCGGATCGAGCCAGGCGCCGTTCCAACCCTTGAAGGCGTTGTCGACATCGGCGTGCCAGCGCGACAGGCGCGCGCGCAGATCGCCTGTTTCGTAGGCTTTCTTCGCTTCGGCGATCGAGGCGATACCCGGATCCTCAGTGAAGAAATGCGGCGCGATTAGCACGAGGCCGCCTACGCGATGATCCTGATGGGACCCTGCGTAAATCGCCGCGATGGAGGCTCCATCACTGTGGCCAATCAGCAGCCCGCGATGGAAACCGATCGCATCGAGCAGGCGCGGGAGCGTCTCGCGCGCCTCGTCGTGCATATATGAAAGCGGCCACGGCAGCGCGGCCGGGCGCGATTTCCCGTAGCCGGCACGCGAATAGACGAACACGCCGGCACCGGTCGCAGCGGAAAGCTTTTCGGGAAAGTCGCCCCACAGGCGCACGCAGCCAAGGCCTTCGTGCAGCAGCACCAGGGTTGGCGCCTTGTCGGGCCGTGGGCCGACAAAGCGGTATTCCAACCGCTGCGCGCCAATGTCGAGGAAGCCGGACTCGCCAAGTGCCATTAGCGCGCACCTGGTCCTTCTGCGCGCAATTTGAACCGCTGGATCTTGCCGGTCGCCGTCTTCGGCAATTCTTTGCGGAATTCGATCCAGCGCGGATATTTGTAGGGCGCGAGCTTCTGCTTGACGTGCTCCTGCAGCGCGTGGATCAGCGCGTCACTGGCTTTTTCCGGCAACTTGAGCACCACGAAGGCTTTCGGCTTGATGAGCTTCTGCTCGTCGTTCCACCCGACTACCGCAGCTTCTAGCACATCGGGGTGCGATGATAATGCGGCCTCGACCTCGAACGGCGAGACATACATCCCCGAGACTTTCAGCATGTCGTCCTGCCGTCCGCAGCACACATAATATCCGTCGGCATCCTCGATATATTTGTCGCCGGACCGGGTCCACTCGCCCTGGAATGTCGAGCGCGACTTCTCGCGGTTGTTCCAGTACATGATCGCGCTGGTCGGCCCGCGCACATAAAGTTCACCCATCTCGCCTTTTTTGACCGGGTTGCCGTCGTCACCGACGAGCTTGATCTCGTAGCCGGGCACCGGCTTGCCAGTGGTGCCGTACTTGGTCGCGCCCGGCGCGTTGGTAAGATAGATGTGCAGCATCTCGGTTGTGCCGAGCCCGTCGGAAATCTCGACGCCGTAACGCTCCTTCCAGCGCCGCGCGATTTCCTCTGGCAATGCCTCACCGGCGGAAATGCAGCGCCGAATTTTCACCTCCGACTTTTGCGGCGCGTTCGGGCTTGCGAGAAACGCTGCGTAGAACGTCGGCACGGCGAAAAACACCGTGATCGGATGCTTGCGCAACAGCGCGGCGACGCCGTCCGGCGTCGGCCGCTCCGGATTGAGGACCGTAGTAGCGCCGACGGTAAGCGGGAAGGTCATGGCGTTGCCGAGACCGTAGGCGAAAAACAATTTCGCCACCGAATAGCAGACGTCATTTTCCTTCAGTCCGGCCACCGGCGTGCCGTAAAGATCAGCAGTCAGCTTGAGGCTCGCATGAACGTGTACCGCACCCTTCGGCTTGCCGGTTGAGCCCGACGTGTAAAGCCAGAACGCGATGTCGTCGCACGTGGTTGGCGCCGTGTAATCTTCGGGTTCGTCCGCGCCGATGACATCCTCGTACAAACGATAGCCGTGCGGGTTATCGCCGGAGACAATGACATGTTCGAGATCCGGGTTCTGCTTGATGAGTTTTTCGAACCTCGGAAAAAGCGCCTCCGACACCACCAGGCATTTCGCGCGGCTGTCCGCCAGCATGAAACGATAGTCGTCCTCGGTGAGCAGCGTATTGACCGGCACCGCGATGATGCCGGCTTTGAGGCAGCCGAGAAACGCAGTCGGCCAATCAATGGTGTCGAGCAGCGCCAGCAGCACGCGCTCTTCGCGCTTGATGCCGAGCCCACGCAGTGCAGCGCCGAAACGTGCCGCGCGATCGGCAAGCTGGCCGTAGGTGTGGCTGCCGCGCACGTCGATATAGGCCGGCTTGTTGGCGCGGCCTGCCGCGAGGTTACTTTGCAGGACATCGGCAGCGAAATTGTAGTCACGTGGGACAGCGCCCATCAACTCTGCCGCGACCGGCTGCGTGGCCCGCGCCGCTTCGGCGACTGACATTTGTTTTTCCTCCCGAGACTGTGCGTATTATGCCCGCTAAAGAATGGGCTGAAAAGTGCACCATTCTTCCTCGCCGACAAGGAGTACCGTTCATGATCTTCAGCCGGGACCGCATTCTGACCACCCATGTCGGCAGCCTGCCGCGCAACGAAAAACTGTCCGATCTGCTGATGGCGCAGGAAGAAGGCAAGGACTACGACCCGAAGGTCATGGCTTCGGAAATGGACAAGGCGGTTCGCCACGTCGTCGAAAAGCAGATGGAAGCCGGCATCGACATCGGCAATGACGGCGAGCAGCGTCGCATCAGTTTTCAGACCTACGTGCCGCAGCGCATGACCGGTTTTGCCGGCGTGTCGAAACGGCGCCGTGGCCGCGAATTCGAGGAATTCCCCGAATTGCTGTCCTATCTGATGCGCCGCTTTCCTAACCCGGCCAAAAGCCAACAGGGGGCGCCGGAGGCGCAGGCCGATATCAAATACAAGGACCTGAAACCGATCACCGAGGAGATCGCCGGCTTCAACAAGATTGCCGACGAGCTCGGGGCGTTTTCCGAGCGATTCATGACTGCGCCCTCGCCCGGCATCATTTCAACCACCATGCTCAACGCGTATTACAAATCGCACGACGACTATCTCGATGCGATCGCGCGCGAAATGAAGAACGAGTACCAGACGATCCATAAAGCCGGGCTGATCCTGCAGATCGACGCGCCCGATCTCGCCATGGACCGCACCATGATGTACCGCGACCTCGACGATGTCGGCTTCGTCAAGCGGGTCGAACGCCACGTGCAGGCGATCAACGATGGCATCGCCGGCATCCCGCGCGACCACGTCCGGTTGCACATCTGCTACGGCAACTGGGAAGGCCCGCACATTCACGATGTTCCACTGGCGACAATCCTGCCGGCGCTCTACCAGGCGAAAGTTGGCGCGCTGTCGATCGAGTTTTCCAACCCGCGTCATGCCCACGAATACGATGCGCTCAAGAAGCATCCGTTGCCGAAGGACATGCTGCTGATTCCGGGCGTTGTGGAAACCACCAGCAATTTTGTCGAACACCCGGAAGTCGTGGCGCGCCGTATCGAAGAAGCGGTGCGTGCGGTTGGCGACCGCGAACGCGTCATCGCGTCGACGGATTGCGGCTTCGGCACCTTTACCAAGCGCGAATGGGTGATCGAGCCGGTCGTCTGGCTCAAGCTCACCGCGATCCGCAAAGGCGCCGACATTGCTTCGGCCAGGCTATGGGGCAAGAAGGTGGCGTAAGTGGATATAAGCCCGCTGTGCACCCCTTCCGAGCCAGTACAAGTATTGAACGGCTGATCATAGTGGATTGGGCTTTCTCGGCACGAGCGAATGGCCCGCAAAACAAAGGGATAGTCGGTTGCGCGTAAGCCGAAATTCAAAAGATGATGTCTTTACTACGTTAACTCGGATACACATACTATTGGCGTCGACAAGGGCACGGACATGCCACGACGGCATTAGGGCAACCGGTGGATCACAACATGGCGAAATTCCTGATCGAACCGCACTTCCGCCTGCAAGAATGGGTGGCCGAGGAGAAGGACTATTTCCGCAAGGAAGGTCTCGAATACGAATTCCGCGAGCTGATGCGCGCGACCGACGGCAAGATCCACGACAAGGGCGATAAGGTCGGCGCCTACCAGTCGTTCGAGGAAGGCCGCAAGTCGAACGTCAGCTGTGCTTGTCACTGGACGGTCAACGTCGCGGCCTCCAATGGCCATGGCAAGATGTATACCGATGTCTATTCGGTCGCTCCAGCGGGTGTCTTTGTTGCCGGCGATTCGAAGATAAAAGACCCGGCCGATCTCGCCGGCGTGCCGGTCTCGGTTGGCTACCAGTCCGGCAGCCATTATTCGACCGTGCAGGCGCTCGAGCAGTATCTCAAGCCGGAGCAGATGAACCTCGTTTACTCCGACGGCATGCTGTTCGCGCGCATGGAGAAGCTGTTCGAAGGCAAGGCGCCGGCGGTACACCTGTTTGGCGGACCTTATTACTTTGCCGAGCAGCTCGGTTTCCGGAAGGTCATCGACACCACGTTCATGATCGGCACCATGATCCACGGCGATCCCGATCCGGAAGACCTGCGCAAGTTCTTCCGTGCGCTGCGCAAGGCACAGCGCGACATTGATCTGCGGCCGGAGCTCTACACACACTATTACAAGAAGGAATTTCCGGACCGCTTCCACGCGAAGATGGACACGCGGCGTTGGGGGCCCGGCGAGCGGCTGGTGTTCGAGCCGTATACCAAGGAAGTCTATGAGGAATCGTTTGAGTGGATCGCTGCCCACGGCATCTTCCCGGAAGGAAAGATGGGCAATGCCCAGTACGAGCGGGCGACGCTCTCGCTGGTCTGACAATTCGCTTGTACACCATATGCGCCGCGAACCCCGGGTTCGCGGCGCTTTCCTTTGGCGACAACCTCAGGCATTCTACAACAAAACCAAAACAATGGTTTTCAGGGGAGGACCACGATGAAACGCTCGCTATTCGCCTGCGCCGCCTTGCTCGCGGCGGTCGTGCTGCCGGCTGGTGCCAATGCCCAAAACACCATCAAGATCGGCGTCGTTCTGCCTTATTCGGGTCAGTTCGCCGACGGTTCCAAGCAGGTCGATGAAGGCATCAAACTTTACATGAAACAGCACGGCGACACCGTCGCCGGCAAGAAGATCGAAATTATCCGCAAGGATACTGGCGGCATCGCTCCGCCGGTCGCAAAGCGCCTCGCCGAGGAACTCGTCGTGCGCGACAAGGTCGACATCCTCGCCGGCTGGCTGCTCACTCCGAATGCGATCGCCGGATGCGGCGTGTCGGCCGAGGCCAAAAAAGTCATGGTCATCATGAACGCGGCGACCTCGATCATCGTCGACAAGTCGCCCTACTGCACGCGCTCCTCGTTCACGCTGCCGATGGTAACGCAGACGCTCGGCGCCTGGGCGGCCAAGAACGGCATCAAGAAGGCCTACACGATGGTTTCCGATTATGCGCCGGGTCACGATGCGGAGAACGGATTCATCAGCGGATTCAAGGCCAGCGGCGGCGAGATCGTCGGTTCGGTCCGCATGGCGGTCGCCAATCCGGATTTCTCGGCCTACGTCCAGCGCGCCAAGGACCTCAATCCGGAAGCGATCTTCGTGTTCATCCCGGGCGGCGCGCAGCCGGCGGCGATCGGCAAGGCATTTGCCGAACGCGGCATCGACACCAAGAAGACCAAGGTGTTCGGCACCGGCGAACTCACCGACGACAGCGCGCTCAAGAATATGGGCGACACCGCGCTCGGCATCATCACCGCCTGGCCCTACGATCACAACCTCAAGAATAAGCTCAATCAGGATTTCGTCGCCGCATATAAAAAGGAATTCGGCGGCGACAACCCGAACTTCTTCTCGGCTGGCGGTTATGACGGCATGACGCTGATCTACGAAGCCCTCAAGATGACCAAGGGTGACGCCGACGCCGACAAGCTGATCGGCGCGATCAAGGGCACCAAGTGGACTAGCCCGCGCGGTCCAATGATGATTGACCCCGAGACCCGCGACGCGGTCGAGAACATTTATATCCGCCGGGTCGACAAGGTTGGTGGCAATCTGGTCAATGTCGAGATCGGCAAGATCGAAAGCGTCAAAGACCCGGTTCACGGGTTTGTGAAATAATAGCGCCGGTCTCGGCCTGAGTCCGGATGGGGCGGCCATGTGGTCGCCCCAACCTTTATGGATCGCAGCCAATGCAGTATCTAAAATATTCTTCCCGGTGAGGAACGCTGATCGCCATGCTCCCGCCCGTCCTTGGTGTTCTGTTCGACGGCATTGCCTACGGGATGCTGCTATTCCTGCTGTCGGTCGGCCTGTCGGTGACGCTCGGGCTGATGAATTTCGTCAATCTCGCGCACTGCGCCTTCGCCATGCTCGGCGGCTACGTCACCGTCACTTTGATGAATGTGCTGCACTGGCCGTTTTTCGCAACACTGCCGGCATCGTTCCTGGCCGCGGCGGCGGCGAGCGTGGTGTTTGAGCGCATTTTCTACCGCCGACTCTACCGCGCCAGCGACCTCGACCAGGTGCTGCTCACCATCGGCATCGCCTTCGTATCGGTGGCGATTGCCGCCTGGTTCTTCGGCACCACCCAGCAGCCGGTGCAGATGCCGCCGTATCTGCACGGCTCGTTCGACGTGCTCGGCCTCAACATCGCGGCCTACCGGCTATTGCTGGTCGGCATCGGCATCGTTGTCACCGTGCTGCTGATCGGCGCGCTCGAATACACGCGCTTCGGCGCGCAAGTGCGCGCGGCGGTAGACAATCAGCGCATGGCGAGCGGTCTCGGCATTGACGTCGAGCGCACATTCGCGATCACTTTTGCACTCGGTTCTGGTCTTGCCGGTCTCGGCGGTGCACTGGCGATCGAGATCGTCGGCCTCGATCCGGTTTTTGCCTTTACCTATCTGGTCTATGTGCTGATCATCGTATCGGTCGGCGGGCTGGGGTCGATTGCCGGATCGTTCGCCGCAGCCTGCCTGATCGGCGTCAGTGACATCGCCGGCAAGTATTACGTGCCCCAGCTGGGTGCGTTCCTGATTTACCTGGTCATGGTCGTGGTGCTGATGTGGCGCCCAGCCGGACTGTTCGGAAGACGCTGAGATGCAGGTTGTGCGCGCAACAAACTGCGCTCATTTCCGCGCCTTATCGTCAGCGTCATGCTCGGGCTTGACCCGCGCAACCATGATGAGGTGCAAGCACGCAAAACCTTACGGCAGTCGTTGCGGAGAAGCCTCATGGATTACCGGGTTAAGCCCGGCAATGACAGCGGAGAGGTTGACGGATCCAACACGACAGAAAGCACGCTGACATGGTGTCCGCCACGACCATCACCCCCCAAGCCTATCTGCAAGCGCAAAGCCGCTGGCATCCGCTCGAGATCGCGTTCTGGCTCGCGACGTTGCTGCCGTTCGGGCTGTTTCCGAACTATTTGTCACTGGCAAGCCAGATTGCGATTGCAGCGCTGTTCGCACTCTCGCTCGATCTTATCCTCGGCTATGCCGGCATCGTGTCGCTCGGCCATGCCGCCTTCTTCGGCATCGGCGCCTATACCGCTGGGCTGTTTTCCAAATTCGTCTGGGGGGAGTGCATTTCGGGACTGGTTGTTGCCACCGCAATGGCAGCGCTGGTTGGCTATGCCTCGAGTTTTATCATTGCGCGTTTTCGCCACCTCACCTTGATCATGATCACGCTCGGCCTAGGGTTGTTGCTGCACGAAGCAGCCAACAGCGCAAGCTGGCTGACCGGTGGCTCCGACGGGCTGCAGGGTGTCGCGGTGTGGCCGCTGTTCGGCCTGTTCAAGTTCGATCTCTACGGTACAACCGCTTATGCCTATGCACTGGCCGTGCTGTTCGTGCTGTTCCTGGCGGCACGGCGGCTGATCAATTCGCCGTTTGGTCTGGCGCTGCGCGGCATACGCGAAAACTGGGTACGCATGCCGGCTATCGGGGCACCGAGCCGGGCCCATATCCGCAAGATCTATACCATCGCCGCCGGTTTCGCCGGTGCTGCCGGCGCGGTGATCACGCAAACTACGCAGACGGTGTCGCTGGAAGCCTTGAGCTTCGAACGTTCCGCCGACGTGCTCGTGATGCTGGTCCTGGGCGGCGCCGGGCGGCTCTATGGCGGACTGGTGGGCGCGGCGATCTTCATGGTGGCGCGCGACCAGTTCTCCGGCATCGCACCGCAATACTGGTACTTCTGGATCGGCATCTTGCTGGTGATCGTCGTGATGATTCTTCCGAATGGCATTCTCGGCGGCCTGTCACAAATAGTTGCACGGCGGAGACAGAAATGAGCACGCCCGCGCTTTCTACGCGCGCTTTATCGAAGAGCTTCGGCTCGCTGCCCGTCGCGCGCGATATCGAAATACAGCTGCCGCGAGGCGCCCGCTATGCGCTGATCGGACCGAATGGCGCAGGCAAAACCACGCTGATCAATCTGATGACGGGCATGCTGGCGGCCAATGCCGGGCAAATTTTCTTGGGCGACGAGGACATCACTGCGCTGGAGCCGCAAGACCGGGTGCGGCGTGGGCTCGCGCGCACGTTCCAGATCAACACACTGTTTGCGGGCCTCAACGCGCTCGAAGCGGTGACGCTGGTGGTAGCTGAGCGGCGCGGCCTCGCCGGCCAGTTCTGGCACGGCATCGGCGGCTACAGCGAAGCAATCGATGAGGCTTACGAGATTTTGCGCAAATTGAAGCTAGGTAATGACTGCTATCAGGTCACGCGCGAACTGCCGTATGGTCGTCAACGGCTTCTGGAGATCGCGCTCGCGCTGGCAACGAAGCCGAAAGTGCTGCTGCTCGACGAGCCTGCGGCCGGCGTGCCGCAAGAAGAAAGCAGCGAGGTATTCGAAGCGGTCGCGGGTCTTTCCGACGATCTGACGCTGCTGTTCATCGAGCACGACATGCACGTGGTGTTCCGTTTCGCCAACCACATCATCGTGCTGGTCGGCGGCGCGATCTACACCGAAGGCTCGCCGGCCGAGATCGCCGCAGATCCTGGCGTGCGCGAAGTCTATCTGGGCAAGCGCAAACATGGCTGACAACTTGCTCAAGCTGCAGAACGTGACCGCCAGCTATGGCGATGCCGTGGTCCTGCACGGCATCTCGCTGAATTTGCTGGAGCACGGCAGCCTGGCGGTGCTCGGCCGCAACGGTGTCGGCAAATCGACGTTGTTGCTGACCATCATGGGTTACACGCAACTGCGCGCCGGCTGCGTGAGCTGGCGCGGCCAGGACATTTCGCGCGTGCCGTCACACCGGCGCGCGGTGAACGGCATCGGCTGGGTGGCGCAGGAACGCGAGATTTTCCCATCTCTTTCAGTCGAGGAGAATCTCAATGTCGCGGCACGGCCGGGCTCGTGGGATCTCGATGCCGTATTCCGGCTGTTCCCCCGTCTCGCTGAACGCCGCCGCACTATGGGCAATCATTTGTCCGGCGGCGAGCAGCAGATGCTGGCGGTTGCCCGCGCGCTGATGACTAACCCGGCACTGATGCTACTGGACGAGCCGTTCGAAGGGCTGGCGCCGGTGATCGTGGATGAACTCACCGCCGCAATGAAGCTGATGCTCTCGGACCGCCGCATCGCCATCATCCTGGTCGAGCAACACACAGATATCGCGCTGGAATTGACGGCCGAGGCGATCGTGCTGGAACGCGGCACGGTGGCGCACCGCGCGCCCTCGGCACAGTTGCAGAAAGACACCGCCACGCTCGAACGCCTGGTCGGGTTGCGTGTGGCCGCGACGGCGTGAGAAAGTACCCGCCATCGAAGGGAAATCCTGCATGCCCGACCCAATGATTCCGCGCGACCGCTCCGACTATTCCGCAATCGTGGATCGCCCGCCGCTCAAGCTGCCGGGCAATGCCCGCATCGTGTTCTGGACCATCGTCAATTACGAGGTCTGGGACATCGGCAAGCCGATGGCGCGGCAACTGCTCCCGGCGCCGACCGGCGTGCCGCTGATGCCGGACGTCGTGCACTGGACCTTCCACGAATACGGTATGCGCGTCGGCTGTTGGCGCTTCTTCGAATTATTTAAGCGTCTAGGCATCAAGCCTACGCTCGCCGCCAATGCGCGCATCTGCGAGGACTATCCGCGCGTTGCCGAAGAAGCGCGCGTTGCCGGCTGGGAGTTCATGGGCCACGCCTATGAACAGGGTCCGATCCACAAGGAAACCGACCAGGCCGGCATGATCAAGCGAACCATGGACATCATGACCAAGTTCACCGGCAAGAAGCCGGTCGGCTGGCTCGGGCCGGGCCTCACGCAAACGCTCGACACGCCGGAACTGCTCGCGGCCGCCGGCGTGAAATATATCGGCGACTGGGTCTATGACGACGAGCCGACGGTGATCCGCACCACCAAAGGGCCGCTCGTCACTTTGCCCTACACCATCGAGCTCAACGATATTCCGATGATGCTGATTCAGCATCACGAGAGCGATTACCTGCTCAAGCGCACCATCGACCAGTTCGACCGGCTCTATGCCGAGAGCGCGAAGCGTGCGAAATTCTGCGCGCTGGCGATCCACCCCTACATCAGCGGGCAGCCGCACCGAATCAAATATCTCGAGCAGATCTACGACTACGTGAACAAGCACGAGGGCGTGCTGCAGTGGAACGGCGAACAGATCCTCGACTGGTACCGCAGCATTGCAAAGATCGAGGCTGCCGCATAGATCGGCGGCGGCACGGAGGAGCCACATGCGTACCAAGATTATTTTGTGCGCGATCGCCGGCGCGCTCGCGCTGCACGGCGTGTCGCAGGCAACGGCTGCGGAAATCCGTCTCGCCCGGCAATTTTCCATGGGCTACCTACAGCTCAATGTGATGGAGCATCAGCAGCTCATCGAGAAGCACGCCAAGGCGCTCGGTCTCAATGACGTCAAGGTGTCGTGGTTCACCTTCAACGGACCGACCGCAGTCAATGAAGCGCTGATCTCTGGCAATATTGATGTCGGCTCGGGAGGCGTGCCTGGCCTGCTCGTCTTGTGGTCACGCACCAAAGACACGCCGCAGGAAGTGCGCGGCATTTCAGCGCTGAGCTCGCAGCCGTTCCTGCTCAATACGCGTGATCCTGCCATCAAGACCATCAAGGATTTCAAGGACTCAGACCGCATCGCGGTGCCGGCCGTACGCTCCTCGGTGCAGGCGATCACGCTGCAAATGGCGGCGGCCAAAGCCTACGGCACGAAGGAATTCGCCAAGCTCGACCCGCTCACGGTGTCAATGACACCGCCGGATGCCACCGTCGCACTGCTCAAGGGCGGCGCGCAGATTTCCGCCGCGTTCAGCGTGCCGCCATTCCAGTACCAGCAGCTTGAGGACCTGGCGGTGCACACCGTGCTCAATTCATTCGACGTGATGGGCGGTTCGCACACGTTTACCGCAGTCTGGGCGCCGGCCAAATTCCGTGAGGGAAATCCGGTGCTCTACAGGGCGCTGGTGGCCGCGCTCAAGGAGGCAACCGAGGTCGTCAACAAGGATAAGACGGCGGCGGCGGCCTTGTGGATCGAGGATTCGAAATCGAAATTGCCGCTCGACATGGTCGGCAAGCTCGTTGCCGGGCCGCAGGTGCGCTGGACGCTGACCCCCGAAAACACCATGAAATATGCTGACTTCATGGCGGAGGTCGGCACGCTCAAGGTGAAAGCCTCATCGTGGAAGGATTATTTCTTCCCGGAGATCTACGACGAGAAGGGAAGTTGAGGTTGCGTTATCCTGCGGCGCGAGCGCCGCGCGCGACATCCGAGGAGAGGCAGAGTGCGCGCCCGAGCTTAGTTACACTCCGCCCGCCACAACCTTATGCGTCTGCTCGCCGAGGCCGTCGATGGAGGCAGTCACCACATCACCAGGCTGCAGATAAACCGGCGGCTTCTGGCCGAGGCCCACGCCGGCCGGCGTGCCGGTGAGGATCACATCGCCCGCCTGCAAACTCATGAAGCGGCTGATGTAGGACACAAGCTCGGCCACGGGGAAAATCATGTCGCGCGTCGAGCCACTTTGCATGAGTTTGCCGTTCACGCTCAGGCGCAGCGCCAGATCCTGCGGATCCGCAATCTCGTCGCTTGTGGCGAGAAACGGCCCGAGCGGCGCGAAGGTGTCGGCGCTCTTGCCCTTGAAGCCCTGCCCGCCGCGATTGAACTGGAAGGCGCGCTCGGAAAAATCGATGGCGATGCAGTAGCCCAACACGTGATCGAGCGCGTCACGCTCCGCGATGTAGACGCCGGGCTTGCCGATCACCACGCCGAGTTCGACCTCCCAATCCACGCTCTTTGCTTCGCGCGGCATAACGAGATCGGCGGTGGGCCCGCACAGCGCGCTGGTGGCTTTGAGAAACAACGTCGGCTCCTTCGGCAAGGCCAAGCCGGTTTCCTCGGCATGATCGCGGTAGTTCAGGCCGACGCCGATGATCTTGCCGATGCCGCGCAAAGGCGGGCCGAGTACGGCGCCCTTCGGCACCTTCGACAATGCATTCGCCGGCACCGCGGCGATGGCGGCGATGTCGGCAAAAGTCGGCGCAAGCGGATGGAGCGCAGCAACACTGCCCGACAAGTCGAATACTTCGCCGTCCAGAACCAGGCCGGCCTTCTCGCCGGTTGCAGAACGGTAACGGACAAGTTTCATGGTCTGTACAATATCCGGGGTAGCTGCAAAACTGCCAGCTATTCAATTATCCAAGGAACGCCGCGTATGAATTTCCCCAAGCCATCCGTCGGCATGCTGCCGAACGACCGCCTCGACTATTCCGCGATCCCAGCACGCAAGCCGCTCAAGCTGCCGAATGGCGCGCGAATGGTGGTGTGGACAATCACCAATGTCGAAGAATGGGACCCGACCCAGACCATGCCGCGCACGGTGCTCACCCCGCCAGCCGGAGGCTCGCCGACGCCCGACATACCGAACTGGTGCTGGCACGAATACGGCAACCGCGTCGGCTTCTGGCGGCTGCTGCAGGTGTACGACGACTTCAAGATTCCCGGCGTGATAAACATCAATGGCGTCGCGGTGCGGGCCTATCCCGATATCGTGAAGGCTTGCGTCGAACGCAACTGGGAATTCATCGGCCACGGCTACACTCAGCGCAACATGCAGAAAGTCGAGAACGAGCGCGCGGATATCCGCAAGAGCGCCGAGGTGCTGGAGAAGGCAACTGGCAAACGTCCGCGCGGGTGGCTTGGGCCCGGCCTCACCGAAACTTGGGAGACACCGGATATCCTGGCCGAGGAAGGCTACGACTATGTCGCCGACTGGGTGCTCGACGACCAGCCAGTGTGGATGAAGACGCGCGGCAAGCCGATCCTCAACATTCCCTACACGCAGGAATGCAACGACGTCGCCATGATGCTGATCCAGCATCACAAGGCGTCGGAATTCTACGAGCGGGCGATGGACCAGTTCGAGCAGATCTACAAGGACGCAAAAGGCTCGGCGCGAGTGATGGCGATTTCTGTGCATCCCTACATCATGGGCGCGCCGCACCGGGCGAAATATTTCCGCAAAATCTACGAAAAGATCCGCAAGAAGCGCGACGTGCTGTTCTGGACCGGCGCGCAGATCGCGGACTGGTACACGAAGGTTGGTCCGAAGGCGCCATAGTCGACGGCCCGTAACCAGTCCCCACTCATTCCCGCGCAAGCGGGGATCGAGAATGTAGGGTGGGCTTAGGCGCGATAGTGCCGAGCCCACTAGGATAAATTGAAAGGCCTGTATTTCCGCTTGCGCGGGAAAAGCGGGTTGAGAGCTCGTGCCACACACTCGGCTGTCGTCCCCGCGAAGGCGGATACCCACACGCCACAGCTTATCGAGCGACTGCGGAATATGGGTCCCGGCAGAGTTCTGCGCCTCGCCAAATAGGGATAACGGCAACCGGCACTTGGTTTCGCCGCCGCAGTAGATTATCCGTTAGACTATGAGCGCGCACTTCCTCGACAAGAAAACCATCGCCGAACTGACCGCGCGGATGTATCTCGACACCGGCGCGGTCCGCTTCATGACCGACAAGCCGTTCATCTTCACGTCCGGCTGGGCGAGCCCCGTCTACAATGACTCGCGCTGGCTGATGTCGTTTCCCGATGTGCGCTCAGCGCTGATGGGTTTCGCGGTCCACACCATCAACCGTGATATCGGCCGCGACAGGATCGACGCGGTGGCGGGTGGCGAGACCGCCGGCATCCCCTTTGCCGCCTGGGTTGCCGACCGCTTGCACGTGCCGATGCAATATGTGCGCAAGAAGCCGAAGGGCTTTGGCCGCGGCGCGCAGATCGAAGGCCAATTGATCCCCGGCCAGCGCGTGCTGCTGGTCGAGGACCTTGCCACCGACGGCAAGAGCAAGGTCAATTTCATCAACGCTCTGCGCGAAGCTGGCGGCATCTGCGACCATTGTTTCGTGATTTTCTTCTACGATATCTACCCGCAGGGCGAGAAGATCCTCGGCAGTCTCGGTGTCACGCTGCATGCGCTCACGACCTGGAAGGACGTCCTTGCAGTCGCCAAGGCGAGCGGCAAGTTCGAGCCGAAGATGCTGGCGGAGGTGGAGAAGTTCATCGGCGATCCGGCCGGCTGGTCGAAGGCGCACGGCGGGGCCGCTGAAGCGGCGGAATAGTTTTTCACGCAGCGAACGTACGGTGGGCTAAGGCGCGATAGCGCCCAGCCCACGCTGCGCTCAGCCCACCCTACATGAAGTTGCTACGCTGTCGCCATCGTGGTCCAATCCCTCAAATGGGAGGCCTATCATGGCGAAAGCAAAACGCAAGGCGAAGGCAACCAAGGCAAAGGCGAAAAGAAGCACGAAGAAGGTCGGTGCCAAAAGTACCAAACGCACGAAAGGCGCATCAGCGGCAAAACACACCAAGCCGCGCAAGCCGCAGCGCTTCACCTTCAGCCATCACCGCGAAGAAGATTTCAACCAGGGCCTGCGCACCTACGCCAAGTACCGAGACCTTGGCATCGCACCGGCGACCGGCGGGATGGTGCAGGCGCATGTGATCCGCTTCATTCCGCCATTCCGGCCCGAAGAAGTCTCGACCCCGCATTACCACGATGTCGATTTTCAGATGGTCTATGTGCTCAAGGGCTGGATCAAAAGCGAGTTCGAAGGCCAAGGCGCGCACACTTTCTATGCGGGCTCGTGCTGGATCCAGCCACCGAAGATCAAGCACACCGTGCTCGGCTATTCCGACGACTGTGAGTTGCTAGAGATCGTTCTGCCCGCCGACTTCGAAACGGTGACGTTGGAGTGACTTGGTTGGAGTGACTGGTCGGCGCGCCCCGGACGCGGCGTAGCACGAGCGGAGGGAAGTGGTGCGCCGCTGATCCAGGACCTTATCAAGCTCGATATTTGCGGCGGTCTCACATGACCCGCATCAGGGACGAGCGGCATCAAACTAATGCGAGTCTGCCTCAACGTCGTCATCCGACAGCACACGCAGCGCGGCGCCCTCGACATCGCTGTATTGGCCGCTCTTCAGCGCCCACAAGAATGCGAAAAGGCCAGCGAGCCCGAGCCCCAGCGCCATCGGTACCAGATATACCAGCACGTTCACGGCCTCCGCCCTCCTGCACGCAAAGCATTGAGCGTCACCAGCAGCGAGGAGCCGGACATCGCTAGTGCGGCGATCAGCGGAGTCACTGCGCCGGCGATGGCGATTGGAACGGCAATGGCATTGTAGATTGCCGCCAGCCACAGGTTTTCGATCATCAGAGAGCGCGCGCGGCGCGCGATCACAACGGCGTCCAGCACGGGCTTAAAGCGCTCGCCCAAGAAGACCGCATCGGCCTGCGCCTGCGTCACATCAGCAGCGGAAATCGGGGACAGCGATACATGCGCGGCCGCAAGCGAAGGCGCATCGTTGAGGCCGTCACCAACCATCAGCACGCGGCGTCCATACGCCTTCCATTCTTCGATGCGAGCAATCTTCTCTGCAGGTTTGAGGCCACCCTGCCAATTTTCGATACCAAGTGCGCGCGCGATAGGCGCCACCGCCTCGGCACGGTCGCCGGAGAGAATACACAGGTCGAATCCGCGCCCGCGCAGCGCGTCTATTGCTTCAATGGCGTCTGAGCGGAGCTTCTGAGCGATCGCAATGACGACAAAGTGCTTGCCATGGCGGAAACAGATCGCCGATGCGTCCGAAATATTTGCTGTGACCACATCGCAGAATTCAGCACTGCCGAGTCGCGCCTCAACGCCATCAATGGTCGCGTGGACGCCCTGCCCCGACACCTCCATTGCACCATCGAACGGCGTGCGCGTTGCCGCCTCGCGCGACAATGCGACCGCGAGCGGATGACGACTGGACAGCGCCAGCCGCGCCGCGTTTTGAAGCAAATTAGGGTCAAGCGCGGTGGCGTTCACGACGCGCGGCTCCGGCAACGTCAGCGTGCCGGTCTTGTCAAAGACAACGGTGTTAATCTCAGCGAGCCGCTCGATGGCGTCACCGGCATTGAGGATAATGTTGGCGCGGAACAGCGCACCAGAAGCGACCACCTGCACGGCTGGAATCGCGAGCGCCAGCGCACAGGGGCACGTAATTATGAGGACTGCGATTGCCGTTACGACTGCGTCGTGAACCGAAGCGCCTGCGATCAGCCAGCCGACAAACGTCAGCGCAGCGGTCAGGTGCACGATTGGGGCATAAACGCGGGAAGCGCGATCGGCGAGCCGCATCGTGCGCGACTTTGCGCTCGCCGCCTTGTCCAGCAGCTGTTCAATCTCGTCGATCAGCGCAGCACCGCCCGCCGCAGTCACTTTCAGCGCCAGAGCGCCGGAATAATTCATGCTGCCAGCGTAAATCGTCGCGCCGGATATAACCTTGCGGCGCGCTGTCTCGCCGGTGATCAGGCTCTCATCAATCTCGGAGGCGCCGTTGAGCACCGTGCCGTCGGCCGGCACGCGCTCACCCGGCTTGACCAGTAAGCGATCACCGACCCTCAGCGCCGCCACCGGTACGCTCACCAGCTCGTCGCCGGCAAAGCGGTGCGCAGTGTTTGCCTTCAAGGCCGCCAGATTGCCGGCAACTGCGCGAGTCCTGCGGCGCATGGCATGATCGAGCGTTCGGCCGACCAGCAGGAAGAACAGCAGCATGATGGCGGAATCGAAATACGCGTGCTCGGCGTGGTTGGCTGTTTCCACCAACGACATGGCGAGCGCGAGGATCACGCCAAGGGAGATCGGCACATCCATGTTGAGCGCACACACTCGCAATGCGCGCCAGGCACTCGCAAAGAATGGATGCCCCGCATAGGCCGCCGCAGGCAGCGCGATCAGCGCCGAGGCCCAATGAAAGAAGTCGCGCGTCTCCGGCGTGATATCGGTGACATTGCCCGACCACACGGACACCGACAGCAACATGATGTTCATGGCCGCAAAGCCGGCGACTGCGAGACATCGTGTAAGACGGCGCGCTTCGGCCGCCTCCTCTTGCTCGGCGCGCAAGGGCACGAAGGGATGGCCGTGATAGCCGCTGTCTTCCAACGCTTGCAGGATTTGCGCAGGCTTCACCGCGCCGTCGGCCCAGGCCACGTGCAGCCGGCGATTGGTAAAATTGAGCCGCGCTTCGGTCACGCCCGGGAGGCTTTTCACCGCATGTTCGATACGGCCGATACAGGCCCCGCAGGCAATTCCGTCCACCGCAAGCTCCATGCCGAGCGTGCCGTCGCCGGCCGGCTTGGCGTAGAGCGAGAGGTCGAGTGAGGTGTCGATCATTCCGGTTCTCGTGTCAGCTCCACACACTCCGCTCATTCGCGCGCAAACGGGAATCCAGGGCCGTAGTCGCAATTGCGCTCTGGATCCCTGCTTTCGTGGGGATGAGCGGGAAAATTCTCACCTCAGCGTCACGCGGCTGCGCGAGCGAAACACGCGAACATCGTCGCGGTAGAGATCGACGATCAGCTCCCATTGGCCAGACTGCGCTTGCCCTTCGCCATGAAATTGGCCGGCGGCCGTGCGGTTCAGCACGATCACGCGGTCGAGCCGTTCATCGGCTGGATGCGCAAGCCGTGCCTCTGCGGTGAGGCCAATCAGCGGCGCGCCCCTGGCGTCGCGCGCGGAAATATCGAGCACGGCTCCTCCGGCGTCACGCCTAAGCTTGCCGCCGACCTGCCAATGCAGCGCATCTTGCTGCTCCGCCCTGGCGACGTCCTGCTCGAACATCAGGCCGGCCTTGTAGGAACTCGAAGTCTCAACGCCGCCGAAAGTGGACGTTGCTGCCTTCACCAGTACCGCGTTAACCGCGAACACCACACCGAAAAACCCAAGCAAACACAACAGCACATGCTTTCCGGTCAGTTCGCGCGGCTTGCAAAGCGCGCTCATCGCTTTCCTCCCATTTACGGCCCGAAGAAGTGATCGCGCATTTCGGCAGTCTCGCCGGAATCGATATCGATCAGCTTGAACAGGATCGAGGTCGATGGCGCCGGCGGCGTAACGCTATAGTCGGTCACCACGACACGGACCTCTTTGGTCTGGTCCGGGCCGACCGAAACGAGTTGGCGTCCGTCGGCACGCGGCGGCAGGCCGACGAAATCCACCAGCGTCGAAGGCAGGCCCTCGACGCTAATGATGAAGTCGCGATACTTGAGCTGCTTGTTGACGATGCGGATGGTGTAACCGTTGCGCAGCGCGCCGTCAGATAGCCGCACATACATCGGGTTGCGGTCGTGGATGACGTTGATGCCTTCGGAATCGCGCGTCGCCAAAGTGTAGACCATCACACCGCCGACGATCGCGATCACCGCGGCATAGAGCACGGTGCGCATGCGCACGAGCTTGTAAAAGGCCTGCTTGCCTTCCAACCGCTGTTTGATGTTGAGGTCGGTATCGTAGGCGATCAGCCCCGTGGCGCGGCCGAGCTTGCTCATGACGTTGTCGCAGGCGTCGATGCATAGCCCACACTGGATGCAGCCGAGATTGGCGCCGCCGCGGATATCGACCCCGGTCGGGCAGACATGGACGCATTGCAAACAGTCAACGCAGTCGCCGGCGCGGTGCCCTTGCGTACGCAATTGCTCGGCTTTCTTCACCGAGCAGCGTGGCTCGCCGCGGTCGTAGCGATAGGTGACGTTGAGCGCGAATTCGTCGGTGAGCGCGGCCTGGATGCGCGGCCACGGGCACATATAGAGACAAACCTGCTCGCGCATGTGACCGGCGAGCGAATAAGTAGTAACGGTAAGGATACCGATCCAGGCATAAGCGACGAATGGCGCTTGGCCGGTAGCGAGCTCTTTCACCAGCGTCGGCGCGTCAGCGAAATAGAGGACCCAGGCGCCGCCAGTCCACCACGCCACCATCAGCCAGAGAAAATGTTTCAGACCCTTGCGCGCATACGTTTCGACCGTCCATTTGCGCACATCGCGTTGCATGTGCTCGCGCCGGTCACCCTCAACCAGGCGCTCGATGGCGAAGAACAGATCGGTCCACACTGTCTGCGGACACAGGTAGCCGCACCAGACGCGGCCGGCGACCGCGTTCATCAGAAACAAGACTATCGCGGCGAGAATTAGCAGGCCGGTGAGGTAGTAGATCTCCTGCGGCCAGATCTCGATAAAGAAGAAATAGAAGCGCCGGTTGGGGAAATCGATCAGCACTGCCTGTGAGGGCGCATTGGGACCACGATCCCAGCGCACAAACGGTAGCAGATAGTAGATCGCGAGCGTAACGACGAGCACCGCCCATTTGATGTTGCGGAATCTGCCGTGCACGCTTTGCGGATAGATTTTCCGCCGCGGCGCATAGAGTGGAATGTCGTCATCCGGTGGCATTTCGCCGACTTCGGCCTCGGCCACCAAATGCGCAAGAGCCGGGGCACCAGGCGCCGGCCGATCAAGCGACATGATGCGCAATTGCGCGGTCATTTTTCTCCGCCGCCAAAACTGTAGACGTAAACGGTCAGCGCCTTGATGATGGGTTCGCTCAGGCGCCCGTTCCAGGCCGGCATCACACCGCCGCGCCCGTTCTGGATGCCTTGCATGATGCTTACCTTGTCCGACCCGTAAAGCCAGATCTTGTCGGTCAAATTGGGCGCCCCGACCTCGCGATTGCCTTTGCCTTCCTCTCCGTGGCAGACGGCGCAATTGTCGGTGAAGACTTTCTTGCCAAGCGCAAAATCGGCGCCCGGTTCGGTAGATAGGCCCGACAACGAGCGAACAAAGTCGGCGGCCGCCGAAATCTCATTGGCCTTCAAGATATTGTCACGGCCGAACGCTGGCATATTGCCTTCGTGATCCTCTTTGTCGCCCGAGCGTGCGCCATGACGGATGGTCTGTTCGATGGCGGCGAGCTTGCCGCCCCACAGCCAGTCATCGTCGTTGAGGTTGGGATAGCCCTTGGTACCGCCGCCGCCCGCGCCATGACAGGGCGCGCAATTATCGGCGAAAGCCACGCGTCCTTGCGCACGAGCAAAGTCCAGCAATTGCGGATCGTTCACGATTTCCGCAACCGACGCGGTAGCAAGCTTGTCCATCATCGGACCGCGCTGGCGCTTGAGCTCGTCGAGATCATCGACCACCGCGCTGCGCGTATGCCAGCCGAAAACGCCTTGCGTCGAGTTCGTCAGCAGCGGCCAGGCCGGATAGACGATCCAGTAGCCGATCGACCAGATAATGGTGATGTAGAACAGCCAAAGCCACCAGCGCGGCAGCGGCGTATTCAGCTCGCGCAAGCCGTCCCATGCGTGTCCGGTGGTTGCGGTGCCGCTCAGGGTGTCGATTTCTTTGTGTTCTTCAGCCACTGATTAATCCTCCCGCAGCGGAATGCGCGCGGCTTCATCGAATTGCTTCTTGCGCGAAGGCCACAGCGCGTAGAGCAACACCAGCGCGAAAATGATGACGAAATATGCAAGGCCCCAGGTCTGGGCGAATTCGGCGACGGCTCGGTAGGTTGGGTCCATTGCGCTCACCGGATGTTGGCTTTGTCGTCGTAAAGCTTGAAGTCGACCTGCGTGCCGAGCATCTGCAGGTAGGCAATCAGAGCGTCAGCTTCGGTGATGCGGGCCGGGTTGCCGTCGAAATCGCGCGCGTTCATCTTCGGATAGCGTTTGGCAAGATCGGCGGCGTCGGGGCTGTCGGTGGTGGCTTGTGTCGCCACATCAACGGTGGCCTTGGCAATCATGTCAGCGGTATAGGGCACGCCGAGCAGCGCCTGCACTTTCAGGTCCTGCGCGATATGCTGGAAGTCGAGATCGGTCTCGGCGAGCCACGAATAGTTCGGCATTACCGAGCCCGGCACGACCGAGCGCGGATCACGCATGTGATCCTGGTGCCAAGTATCGGAATATTTGCCCCCGACGCGGGCAAGATCAGGGCCGGTGCGCTTGCTGCCCCACTGAAACGGCTTGTCGTACATGCTTTCGGCGGCGAGTGAGTAGTGGCCGTAGCGCTCGACTTCATCACGCAGCGGCCGGATCATCTGCGAATGGCAGAGATAGCAGCCCTCGCGCACATAGATGTTGCGGCCGGCGAGCTCGAGCGGCGTGTAGGGACGCACACCGTCGACCTTCTCGATCGTGTTCTTCAGGTAAAATAGCGGCACGATTTCCACGAGACCGCCGATTGCAATCACAATCAGGATCCCTATGACGAGCGCGATAGAGTTCCTCTCGAAGATGGCGTGTCTTGACCAAAGCGACATGTATGCCCTCGCTTATTCCGCCGGCGCCAGCCTGAGGCCGGCAGGCGCGGCGGACACTGCCGAGTTCACAGTTTTCCAGAGATTGAAGACCATCAGCAGTGCGCCAACGAGGAACAGCAATCCGCCGATGGCGCGGATGACATAGAAGGGATGCATCGCTTCCACTGTCTCGACGAAGGAATATTCCAGAAAGCCGAGGCTGGTGTAGGCGCGCCACATAAGGCCTTGCAGAATGCCCGACACCCACATCGCGCTGACGTAGAGCACGATGCCGATGGTCGAGATCCAGAAGTGCCAATTGACGAGCTTGAGCGAATAGAGCGGGCGGTTCCATAGCCACGGTATCAGACAATAGAGCGCGCCGAACGAAATGTAGCCGACCCAGCCGAGCGCGCCCGAATGCACATGCCCGATTGTCCAGTCAGTGTAATGCGACAGCGAATTGACGATCTTCACCGACATCATCGGCCCTTCGAACGTCGACATTCCGTAAAACGCGACCGACACCACCATCATCCGCAACACCGGATCGGTACGAAGTTTGTCCCACGCGCCGGACAGCGTCATGATTCCGTTGATCATTCCGCCCCAGGAAGGCATCCACAGCATGATCGAAAACGTCATGCCGAGCGTCTGCGCCCAGTCGGGCAGCGCGGTGTAATGTAGATGATGCGGGCCAGCCCAGATGTAGAGAAAGATCAGCGACCAGAAGTGGATGATAGACAGCCGATACGAATAAACCGGACGGTCGGCGCGCTTCGGAATGAAGTAGTACATCATCGCCAGAAAGCCGGCGGTAAGGAAGAAGCCGACGGCGTTATGACCATACCACCATTGCACCATGGCATCCTGTACGCCCGACCAGACGATGTAGGACTTCGGTGAGAATAGTGACAACGGCACCGAGGCATTATTGCCGAGATGCAGCACTGCAATGGTGACAATGAAAGCTAGGTAGAACCAGTTCGCAACGTAAATATGCGGTTCGGTCCGCCGCATAATGGTGCCAAGATAAACGAGGAAATAGACGACCCAAATTACCGTCAGGAACAGATCCGCGTACCATTCAGGCTCGGCATATTCCTTTGACTGGGTAATGCCCAGAAGATAGCCGGTACCGGCGATGATAATGAAGAAGTTGTAGCCGAGTACCACGAACCACGGCGCGATTTCGCCAACGAGCCGTGCACGGCAGGTGCGCTGCACGACATAGAGCGAAGTCGCAATCAGTACGTTGCCGCCAAACGCGAAGATCACCGCCGAAGTATGCAGTGGGCGCAGGCGTCCAAACGTAATCCACGGCAGATCGAAATTGAGAACTGGAAAAGCCAGTTCAAGCGCAATGTAGAGCCCGACGGTAAACCCGGCGATGCCCCAGAACACGGCCGCGACGCTCGCAAACTTGACCGGGCCCATATTGTAATTGGGCTTGCCATCAATAGTCAGCGGCATTTCGGCCGGGCGCTCGTAGTAGCGATTGATGATGGCGAACACCGCCGCGATGCTGGCGGCGGTAAAGAGATAAGCGTGGAAAGCGAATTCCGGCGTGAAGGCCTTTGCCGCCACGACAATCGACAGCAGCGCCAAAGCTGCGAAGGCAAGCGCCGAGCCCCCTTCGCCGATCGTCATAGTTTTTTGGGGAGCAAGCGCGTTCGCCATCTGTCCTGTCCATTTGTGGCTTGGCGGAAAAAATCCGGGACCTGAGGGCGACTTATCGCCCGAAGCCCGTGCAGCGACTTTGACGCAGGTCAAACAACGGGTCAGCCGCCCCGCATCCAGCCGCGCCAGCCCCAATGGCGTGGGCCGCTGGTATTAATGCGCGCTTTCTGCTCCTCATTGAGCGTGGCGTAAAAGGCATCAAAAGCCGGACGCACAGTCTTGATCGCCTGCTGCATGGCGTCGAGGCGCTTCTCCATCAGCTCCAGGCGTGCCGTGGCACTGGCCGGAAACTCGCGTGGGCAAGCCGCCGCTACGATTTCTGCGGCCTTGGCCGAAGCGGTTCGCAAGTCATCTAGTGCCGCACGTTGTGCTTCGGTCGGGGAGATCAACCGCTCGATGCGTTCCATGCGCCATTCAGCGAGGCCGGCGCCGCGCGGATCGCACATCGCGCCCATACCGCTCCCGCCCATCATGCCCGGGCCCATCATCATGCCGCGCCCCCAGCCGTAACCGCGCAGACCATACCCGGGATCTGGTCTCGCCTCACCGCCTGGCCCGGAACTACCGGCCGCAGGCGGATTGGCGGGACTAGGATTCGAAGTTTGAGTAATGGCCGGTGTCACCAGGATCGTTGCGGCGACTGCGATCGCAGCAGCGGACATCAGAAATGACTTCATGGTGGTCTCCCGCGGTTGCTGGATTATAAAAAATTACTCTTGTGCCCACCTGCAGGGTGCAAGCTTTGACGCAGGTCAACGGGGACCTTCAGGCAAATTGTCGGCCCCAGAAAGACAAAGGCGCACCCCGCGCCCTATAAGCCGCGGCGGCACGCCTTCTCGTCGCCCCTGCACTCAGGCAGCGGACTTGACTTCAATCTTCTTGGCCTGTGTCGGCGCCGGCTTGGGAACCGTCACCTTGAGCAGGCCTTTGGAAATGCTTGCCTTGATGGCGTCGGCGTTGACGCCCTCCGGCAGTTCGAGTGTGCGCTCGAACGAACCATAGCTGCGCTCGACCAGCCGATAATTTTTGTCTTTCTGCTCCTTTTCGGCCTTCTTCTCACCACGGATGGTTAGAATGTTGTCGGCGATGTTGATTTGAACATCCTTTTCTTCGAGTCCCGGCAATTCGGCGATGATCTCGATTTCCTTGTCGGTTTCCGTCACGTCCATGCTCGGCATCAGAGCGGTTGCTCCATTGCCAGCCATTGTGGGAAATCCACGAGAGAAATCTTCGAACAACCGGTCGATCTCGCGTTGCAAGGACATGAACGGGCTTGCGACCGAACGGTCGCGACCAATGGGGATGAGCGATTTCAGGTTCATGAATGCCTCCGTCACGTGATGCCGCATTTCGGGCGGCATAGGTACTTACAATAAGCGTACGTCTCATTCCTTGAGCTAGGTCAAAGTCTATTTACGCGGTGAACACGTGGCTAATGCGTGACGAGATCTTCCCTGGGCTCGATGGTGAGACCTGAAGTCGGCTCGACCCACACCATGTGATCCTTTACCGCTTTTACCCCCGGAATGTTTTCGGCGGCAACCTTCAGCGCCTCACGCTGGCGCTCATCGACAATTATGCCCCAAAATTCGACAACGCCGTCGCGCACCACAACATTGGTCATGGCCGTCGGCGCCCACTTTTCTTTCTGCATTTCCGCAAGCAATTTTTCGCGAATGGTTGAGTCATCTTTCGCGGCCTTTGGCTCGGTGCGCGCCAGGCTAACCATTGCGTGCATGAGATTGGACCGGGTCACGATGCCGACCACCTTATTCCCGTGCAGCACCGGCACGCGCTTGATGCGGTGGCGCTCCATCAGTTCCACGATATCTTCAAGCGTGGTGTCTTCGCTAACGGTATGCACTTCGGTGGTCATCACCTCGGCGACTTTGCTGCCATGCGAGTGCGTATATTCAGCGGCGATCTTGCCCGGACCCATCAGGAATTCGAGCCAGCGCGAACGCTTTCTCTCTGTCCGGGTCTCGCGACGTCGCAGGAAATCACCCTCCGACAAAATACCCACCAGTTTTCCAGCCTTGTCGATCACCGGCAGGCCGCTGATCTGATGTTGAAGCATATACCGCGCCGCCTGCAGCACCGTAGCGTCCGGATCGGCCGAAATGACGGCCGGCGTCATGACATCGCTGGCTTTCATGGAGTCCTCCAACTGTTCGGAAATATGAAACCATGAGGCGGCAGCAACGGTATTGATGTGGGTCAACTCAGGATTTTGCTCTGTCATCCTGAGGTGCGAGCGCCAAGCGCGAGCAGCGAAGGATGACGGCCTGTCACCCTTCGAGGGCCGCCTGCGACGGCCACCTCAGGGCGACGGCGAGTCTCAGTGCTTCCATTCCGGAGCCGGCACGAGCGTCCAGGCACGCTTGAGGCCTAGGTCATCGACGATGGCGTTGGCGGCGATATAGCCGGGCGCGCCGTTGATGCCGCCGCCGTTGCCCGACGAGGAGCCACAGAGATAGAGCCCTTCCACCGGCGTCCGGGAACCGGGCATCAGCGGATGCGGTCGGTTGATGCCGAGCTGAATTGGGATGTAGGCGCCGACGCGCACGGCACCCTGACGCATATTGTCATTGAGCTTTTCGACGTCGAGCGGCGTGAACAGATAGCTCCCGAGCAGATTGTCGCCTTCGAGATTCGCGGCATAGATGCGCCAATAGTCAAGAACGCGCTGTGTGTAGTCGGCGCGGTTACGCTCCCATTCCAGCGGCCCGCCGTCGACCGAATAGGGCGCGAACGGCCACCAGAACGCGACGTGCTTACCGGCCGGCGCATAACTTGGGTCGAACTGGCTGTTGCAGGCACCGTTGCCCATCAGGATCCGGGGGAATTTCTTCGCCGCGCAATCGTCAAAACAGCTCGCCACGTCGTCGATATGATCCATTCCAAAAAAGATGTTGTAAGCGCGCGCGACATCGGGATCGAAAGCAGCGGCACGGTAAGCCGGCGGGTCCTTGAGCGCGAGATGCAAAGTCACCAAGCTGTGGTTGCCCCAGTACCAGGTTTTCGCCTTCTCGCGCACCGGTTCAGGGAATAACGCTTCGCCGGCCATTTGCACGGTGGCAGGAAAATCGATGGCGCTGGCAACGAACTTGCCCCCATCGAAAGTGCGCCCATCGCCAAGCTTTACTCCCGTAGCGCGACCGCCCTTAACGGTTATTTCTTTCACGTCGGCGCCGGTGATGATTTCACCGCCGCCAGCCTCCACCACCCGCGCCAGCGCGAGCGGCAGCGAAACCGCCCCGCCGACTGGGAGCGTAAAACTTGCGATATTGGCGAATATTGCCGGAAAAACGATGCCGGCACCGGGCACGTTCTCAGTCGTGATCACGTGCATATAAGATGTGAATAATGTGCGGATGCGCTCGTCGATAAAATGCTTGCGCACGACGCTAAAGAGGTCGTGCTGGGCGTGCGAGAGGAACTCTTTCGCTTTTGGTCCGCTCAACCGGTCAACGAGCTGCTCGCGTGACAGCGGCGCATTGTAGAGGAGCGATACCAGCAGCGGCCGCATTTCCTCGCAGTAGATATGCCACAGCGCGCGGAATGTCTCGGCGTCTTGCTTGGAGAAACGCGCAAGCGAGGCGCAGGTCCTGTCGAGATCCTTGTAGATGACGATGCCGGTGCCATCGCGGAATACCGCGGCTTGCTGCACGGGCGGCTCGATATAGGAAAATCCCATAACGCTGAAGCTCGAGATCCCGGAGCAAGGGACAAAATCCGATCCCCATATAGAAATTGGCATGCAGATTGAGTTTGTAACCGGGGAGAATACGCTCTTCGGTGCTCGATCCGCCGCCAATGCGGCCATTTCGCTCGAGCACAGCGATGCGCATGCCGGCACGCGAAAGATAAGCGGCTAGCGTCAGGCCATTGTGACCGGCGCCGACTACAACTCCATCGAAACTGGCCATACTGTCCCCGACGACGGCGTGAACCTAGCGTAACCGTTCAATACGACCCAAACAACGACACAAATCTGCCTGGGTCGTCTTTCGTCATCATGAAATAAAATGCCCCAGCAAGGAGAATGCCGGGGCAGTAAGGCCGAACATAGGCCGGGGAGGACGACGTTCGGCTTTAGGAATTCAGGCGGCTCAGCGCATTCCGGTTACGCAGAACGATGCGGCGCGAAGTCGGCACGGCGATGGCGGCCGTATTCTCTAGTTGCGTCAGCGTGCGCGAAACTGTTTCGATCGTCAGCCCGAGATAGTCCGCAATATCCTGACGCGACATTGGCAGATCGACTTCGTTACCGGCTGGCAAACGCGACGCCATTTCCAGCAAGAATCCGGCCACGCGCTCCTGCGCAGTCTTGATCAGCAGCATGATGTGACCCTGCGCCCGCTGCAATTCGCCCGCGGTCATGGCCCAAAGCTTGCGGGCGACATCATGGTCGCGACCGGCAAGCGCCACCAATGCGCTGCGCTTGATCACCAGCACTTTTGAGTCAACGACTGCCTCGGCTGAGAAAGTGTGCTCGTCGCCGACTTCAAGCCCGAATACATCGCCGGCGAGATAGAAAGCCCCAATCTGGCGGCGGCCGTCGTTAAGCACCTTGTAGGTGCGCACGCTGCCGTTGAGCACTTTGTAGATATATTCGGCCCGCTCGTTCTCGCCGTAGATCTCCGCGTTGCGGGCAAAAGGCATAGCCGCTCCCATCATCTCGATCTGGCCGGTGATCGAACGCGAACCGACCGGCGAAACTGGTCGAGCTACACGGGCTGCAGTCTGATGGGATATTCCGCGGTTGATGATCGTCTGGGTGAGCATGGCGCTGGTTCCTCGGTGAAATTTGATGATCAATCGATACCGGTGGAACCGCGCGCTCGAAATTCAGATAATCTCCATAGGGGATTTACCGGAGGCAAAACGTGGCGTTTTGCTGCGGTAAAAGAACCTTGCTGTGGATCGAGGCCAAATGGCCCAAACCATTGATAATAAAAAGCTTTCATCGTCACGCGAGTATAGCTGGGCGGTGCGCTATGGGGTCGCCCCCTGCACAATCGCGTTGGCGCTGGCGGTGCGGTCCCTGCTCATGCCTGTATTGCATGACGATGCGATTTTTTATTATTTCACCCCGCCTGTGCTGATCTCTGCTGGTATTGGTGGCCTTGGTCCTGGCCTGCTAGCAACGGCATTGGGCATCGCCGCCGCTTACCTTGTCATAATTGAAGTTTCCGAGTTTCCGAGGCTGCTTCTCATCTTCAGTATCGCCTTCGCCGCCATCGGCATTGGCGTCTCGTGGGGCGGCGAGCTGCTTTATCGCAGCCGTCGGCGCACGACCGCAATGACGCGCGACGCCCTCGCCCGCGAGGCGCATCTGCAATCGATTCTCGACACCGTGCCGGAAGCAATGATCGTCATCGACGAGCAAGGCACTATGCAATCGTTCAGCAGCGCCGCCGAGCGGTTGTTCGGCTACCGCGTATCTGAGGCGCTCGGACAGAACGTCAAAATCCTGATGCCGGCACCCTACCGTGAAAGTCATGATGGTTACCTCGAACGCTACCGGACGACGGGCGAGCGGCGGATCATTGGCATCGGCCGCGTCGTGGTCGGCCAACGCAAGGATGGCTCGACTTTTCCAATGGAGCTGGCTGTCGGCGAGATGAAATCCGGTGATAGGCGTTTCTTCACCGGTTTCATCCGCGATCTGACCGAGCGCCAGAAGACCGAAGCGCGTTTGCAGGAATTGCAGTCCGAGCTCGTGCATATTTCGAGACTAACGGCGATGGGCGAGATGGCTTCGACGCTGGCGCACGAACTCAATCAGCCATTGTCCGCAATTTCAAATTATCTGAAGGGTTCAAAACGCCTGCTGGAGGGTCGCAGGGACGAAAAATCGACGGCCATGCGCGACGCACTGGAGAAAGCAGCCGATCAGGCGATGCGAGCAGGCCAGATTATCCGCCGGCTGCGCGATTTCGTTTCGCGCGGCGAGAGTGAGCGGCGGGTGGAGAGCATCACCAAGCTGGTCGAGGAGGCAAGCGCGCTCGCGTTGGTCGGCGTCAAGGACCGCGGCATTCGCGTACAATTCCAGTTCGATCCGGCGGTCGACCTGGTGCTCGCCGACCGCGTACAGATCCAGCAGGTGCTTCTCAACCTGATCCGCAATGCCGTGGACGCCATGGAAAGCTCACATTCCCGCGATCTCACTGTTTCAATCACACCGGTCGAAAATGGTTATGTTCGTATCAGCGTCGCCGACAGCGGCTCAGGGATTGCGCCCGAGGTCGCGGAGCAGCTATTCCAGCCGTTTATCACGACGAAGCGTCAGGGCATGGGCGTCGGCCTGTCGATTTCACGCACGATCGTCGAGGCCCATGGCGGCCGAATCTGGGTGGAGCCAAATCCTTCCGGAGGCACGATTTTCCATTTCACGCTTGCGGTCGTAGATAAAGGAGATATCGACGATGCAGCCTGAGCTGATCGTCTACGTGATCGACGACGATGACGCCGTCCGGCATTCGCTTGAATTCCTGCTGAAGACTGCCGGCATCGAGGTGCGTGGATTCGAGTCGGCAAAGGCCTTTCTGGAAATGCTGCCGCGGATCAAAACCGGCTGCATAATTACCGACGTGCGCATGCCGGAGATCACGGGCATCGATCTTTTACGCCGCGTCAAGGAGAGCGGCCTTGATATCCCGGTGATCGTTATCACCGGTCACGGCGAGATATCGCTTGCAGTCGAGGCCATGAAAATTGGAGCGGTCGACTTTCTGGAAAAGCCATTCGACGACGACCTGTTGCTAGCCTCGGTGCGCTCCGCGCTTAACAAAGAAGCAAACACTGCCAAGCACAGGGCCGAGGTCGCGGACCTCCACGACAAACTGGCAGCGCTCTCGAACCGCGAGCGCCAGGTGCTCGAGGGCCTAGTGGTCGGTAAAGCCAACAAGGTGATCGCATTCGACCTTGGCATAAGCCCACGCACCGTCGAGATCTACCGCGCCAATCTGATGACCAAGATGGCAGCCAACAGCCTGTCGGACCTGGTGCGCATGGCGATGACGGCCGGCATCCTGACCGGCCCCAGTAATAGCGGGCGCTAACCACTGCGCACGGTGCTTGCCAATCGGGCAAGCTCCGTTCAGCCGTCCGTGCCGCCCTTGACCCCGAGCCCGCGCATGAAGCGCTCGCGGATCTGCACCGGATCGCGGTCCGTGGTGGCGACCGCCGGTTTATTATCGATGCGGGTGGCGATTAGGCTGGGCGCCCCGCCTTTGAGCGCAGACGCGACCAGGCGGTCGAAATCATCTTCGTCCGCAGCCCAGGCGCTGTGGCCAATGCCTGCAGCCCGCGCGATGGCAACGAGATCGGCGAGCGCGGCGCCCGGCGTCGGCTGTGAGCCTGTGATCTGATAGATGCCGTTATCCCATATGACGATCGTGAGATTCTTCGGCGCCCGTTCGGCAACGGTGGCCAGGCAGCCGAGCTGCATCAGCAGCGAGCCATCGCCTTCGAGCGCGATCACATGCCGTTGCGGCTGCGCGATGGCGACGCCGAGCGCGATCGGAATTGTTAGACCCATGCTGCCGAGCATGTAGAAATTCTGCGGGCGTTGCCCGCTAGCCCACAGATCGAAATTGGCATTGCCGATGCCGCCAATAACCGCTTCGTCGCGCTTGAGCCTGGAGACCAGCCGCTTGGTTAGATCGAAGCGGTTCATTACCTTGGCATTGTGGGCGCCAATCGCTCCTGTCTGAGTACTCGTCATGACATCCTCAAGCCTCGAATACCTTGCCACCGGTGAGCAGCGGCGAAAGAATAAAGGTGACTGGCGCCTGCGTCGCCACCGCCTGCTTGATGGAACGGTCGATGATAAAGGCAAGCTCGTCCTGACGCGTGATGGTGATGTTTTCGACCGCGAGCGAGTCGAGCACCGGCCGCATGGTCTTGCATACGAGAGCCTGGCCGATATTGAACTCGCCAAGCGTACCGCGCTCGGAAACAAAGATCAGTGCCGGAATTTGCGACGGCACCACCAGTGAAGCGAGCGCGTTAGGGATCGTGGCGAAGCCGCTGGTCTGCATAAGCACCGCGCCGCGCAAGCCGCCCATCCAGGCCCCACTGATGATGCCGAGCGCCTCCTCTTCGCGGGCGGCCGCGAAGGTAGTGAAGAATGTGTCGGCGTGAATCGCTTTGATAAGCGGCGTGAACACCCGGTCCGGCACGTAAATGACGAGCTTGACGTCGTTTGCCTTCAGGGTTGCGAGCACGATCTCGTGCCAGTTAGTTACTCGCGTTTGGATATTTGTCATGACTGGAAGGACCGGGCCGCTGCCGTTTGAATATCGTGAAATTGCGCGATCTTTAACCGAACTGCCGGCGCCCGTATACGAGCCCATTGCTCCAGTAATCGCAAAAGCTTAGCCTAAGATTGGTAATGGCGCTAATCAGAAAATATTGCCGAAACTTAAGGGGAGGACGATGACGAAATTCAGCGGACATTCGGCGCCGTCACGGCGCAGCATCGTCAAGGGCGCGGGGGCGCTCGCTGCGGGCGTCGCCGCACCGGTATTCTTGCGCGTGCGCGCGGCCTATGCCACCTATCCTGACCGGCCGGTTAAAATTATCGTGGCCAACACGCCGGGAGGACCATCTGATTTGGTCGGACGAATGATTTCGGCCGCACTCCAGCATTCGACCGGCAAAACGTTCGTCATCGAGAACATTGGCGGAGCGGGCAGTAATATAGGTATGGGTGCCGCGGCGCGTTCCGAGGCAGACGGTTACACAATCCTGCTCGCGACCAATGCCTATTCGGTCAACGCCAGCCTTTACAACAAGATCCCCTATGACCCTCTCAAAGATTTTGTGGGTGTCAGCGAGCTGGCAACTTCGCCCAACACATTCGTGGTCAAGTCCGACTTGCCGGCGAAGAACATGAAGGAATTCGTTGCGCTCGCGCGGGCTAATCCGGAACAATTTAACTGCGCAACGCCGCCGATCGGAACGACACCGCAGATCCAGTTGGAAGTCCTGAAATTGCGGGAAAAGCTGCCAAAGCTGGAGGACGTGGTGTTCAAGGGCGGCGGCGATGCTTTGCAGGCGCTGCTTAGCAGCACAGTGCAACTCAGTTCCGGTTCGCTACCGCCAGCTGCGCCGCACATCAAATCCGGCACGCTACGCTGTCTTGCCGTCACTGGCGAAACCCGCTGGCCGGATATGCCAGACGTCCCGACCATGGTCGAGTCCGGCTATAAGGACTTCGTGTTCGCGACCGACACTGTGTTGCTGGCGCCCTCGAAGACTCCGCCAGAAGCGGTCAAGTGGCTGGAGAACGAGACACTGAAAGCTCTCGCCACCGAGGAAATGAAGGAAAAACTTTACAAATCCGGCTTCCAGGTGAGGGCAAAGGGTGCTGATGCAGCCTGGACTAGGGTGACAAAGGAAATCGACTTGTTCAAGAGCATCATTGACCAAGCCGGCATTCAGAAGCTGTAAGTATAAATCCAAAATGCGTCCGCCCTCGCCGAAATCGATGGCGGGCGCAATTGCGATAAGATCTACGGTATGACCGAGGTAATCGGCGTGCATATCAAAACTGTCGAGCCGATCGCGGTCAGTTTGCCGATGCTCAAGCCCGTCATCATGGCAGGCGAGTAAATCCGGCGCGCCGGTAATGTGCTGGTTCGAATCGAGGCCGACAACGGCCTGGTGGGCTGGGGCGAGTCTGGCGCGGCTCCGATGCATACGGGCGAAACAGTCGAGAGCATGACCGCCGCCGTCTTGCACCTATTGCCGCATCTCGTGGACCGTGATGCGCGCGACATCGACGGTGCGCTCACCGCCATGGATAGCCGCATGTACGGTAATCACGGCG
>JBARNC010000315.1:0-2500 GCA_049802775.1 Pseudolabrys sp.
TCCGAACCGCAGCCGCAGTTACGATGCGACACGTCGGGCAGTTCGCTTCTGGGGATATGACCGCTCCATGGAGAGCTCATTCTTCATAATGGCGGATACCTTGAAGCAGATACAGCCGAACCTTCGCTTCGATGCAACCGATATGCTACGTGCCTTCGACGTCAACCGTGAGCGCATCTACGCGATTGCCGCCAAAGTCTATGCTCGAGGACGCAAGGGCTCCTACGATCTCAACGTCGATGATGTTTGATGCTGAAGCAATCATATAGTGCATCACGAATAAACTGCGGCCACCTTGATCTGTCCCTCGTTATGCACCACCTCGAGCGACACGTCGGTCCCATGCCGGCGCAGTCTTAAGTCTACGGCCGATTGGCCAAGACGCAGATTGCGCAAGGTCACCTCCTCGAGGAATGATGGCAGTTGCGGCTTGTGCAATAGGATTTCATTGCGGTCCGGGTTGAATTCGAGACCAAGTGAAGACTGCAGAAGCAGGAGCGGTGTCCCTGCGGCCCACGCCTGAGGCGAGCAGGCCACCGGATAGAGTGTTGGGCCGCGTTCGCGTCCGCGCTGGAAGCCGCAATAGAGTTCAGGTAAGCGCCGCAAGTCCATATAGCTTGCTGCTTCGAACAGGCCCTTGAACACGCGATCCACTGCGCTCTTGTGTCCGTAGCGTGCAAAGCCGGCCGCGATCAGTGAATTGTCGTGCGGCCAGACCGAACCGTTGTGATACGACATCGGATTGTACCGACGCTCCTCGCGGGCCACAGTGCGGATTCCCCATCCCGAAAAAAACGACGGCCGCATTAGATCACGCATCACCGCCTCCGCGCGCTCTGGCGTGGCGATCCCGCTGAAGAGCACCTGTCCGGCGTTCGAGGTTCGCACGCGACACGGTTGCTTCTGTCCATCCAGAGCGAGCGCATAGGTGCCAATGTCCTCGCACCAGAACGCAGACTCAAATCGTTCGGCAAGTTTCTTGGCCTGTGCCTCAAGCGCGTCGCCGAGCGCGTGCTTGCCGAGCCGGTGCGCGCCGCGCGCAGTCAGGCGCTTCGCCGCATAGACGTAGCTTTGCACTTCGCAGAGCGCGATCAGTCCTTGCGCGAGCGAGCCATCGGCATGGAAGATTGCGTCCAGCGAGTCCTTCCAGCCCTGATTGACAAGGCCGATTTCGTCGGCGCGGTGGTATTCGACGAAGCCGTCGCGGTCGGGATCGCCCAGTCCGTCGATCCAGCCCAGCGCCGCTTCAACATTGGGCCATAGTTCGCGCAATGTCTCTGTATCGCCGGTATGCTCGGCATAAAGTCCAGCCAGCATCACAAACAATGGTGTCGCATCCACGCTGCCGTAGTAGAGACCGAATGGGATCTCGCCCAGCGCCGCCATCTCGCCGCCGCGCATCTCGTGCGGGACTTTTCCAGGTTCGGCATCGACAAGCGGGTCGAACTTGGTGGCCTGAAAGGCGGCGAGCCGCCGTAGGACGCCTTTGGCGATCCGAGAATCGCACCACAACATCTGCAGGGCGGTAATGATTCCATCGCGGCCGAACGTGGTCGAGTACCAAGGTATGCCGGCATAGGGGTAAGGACCCTGCGGCGTCTTGGTCGTCAGCATCGCGAGGTCGGCCATCGATCGGCAAATCATCTCGTTAAAGATATGGTTCGAGCTGGTGATCGTGGCCATGCCGCGGCTCGCGGCCTGGCGTTGTTGGAATGCCGCACGTAGTCCCTTTCGAAATGGAACCGCGATGCGTTCCTCGACGCCCCGGTCGCAATTAACCGTCACGAATATCGACCGGGCCTCGTTGGGCTGCAGAACGAACGCGTAGGCTGCGAGGCTGTCAGACAACCGTTCCGGCACCGGATCGAAAAGAATCGTCGTGCGCCGCCGATCGCCGTCGAGGCCCTGATAGTTCAGTGCGACCTTGGCTTTGCCGACCTCCGCGCTTGCGGTACCGCGACGCTTGCGGCGCAGTCCGCGCACCTCGAACAGGTCGGCAAAGTCACTGGCGAAGGCGAACGAAAGCTGGACGTCGAATGGACGGTCGCTGTGATTTTGTAAGCGCAGCCGTTGATAGACCGTGCCATTCAGAAGGAAAATCGTCCGCACGACGTGCAGCATATCCTTCGACTGCACAAGCTTCTGATTGAGATAGATGTCGGGATTGGTCAGATCGACGGTGAGAAAGGAGTTGTCGTCGCGCACTACAGACCCCAGCAGCAGAGCCTGTTTTCCGCTCAGCAACATTTCCAGGTGGGAGAGATAGCGCGTGTCGCAAAAGAAAATGCCATCGGGTCCACCCGGTGCCGCCCCGATGTCTGCATGACTGTCGAACACGGCGAAGCAATCGCCCTGCTTGAGCGTGCGGCGCGGCCGAGTGGAGGATCCCGTACCCGGAATGTAGAAAGGTGTTTTGGGAACCTCCTCGACCGGTCTTGCGATCGAGCCGTGGCTAAGCAACAAGAGGCCTCAAAATGTTCAAATTCTTGACGTTCGGCGC
>JBARNC010000316.1:0-11147 GCA_049802775.1 Pseudolabrys sp.
CCACGGTGTTCGGCAAGATCAAGTTCGGTAATTGGGCGGGCCCGCTCGGCGACAAATATACCAACCAGAACACCTATTCGCCCGATCACTCCGTGCTTGCGCAGTGGAGGAAGGGCGAGTTGCTCAACGTATGGCCGAAGGCGAATGCCGAGACGGCCTATATCTTCCCAGATACCCCGTTAGTACGCTGACCATTGTCATGGTCCCCGCCCGCGAACCGGGCGGGGACCTTTTTCGAACGTAGCATGGACATTTTTGTACAGAGCGTCGTCAGCGGCGTCCTGACCGGCTCGCTTTACGCGATGATCGCCATCGGGCTGACCATCGTGTTCGGCGTCATGCGCATCATCAATCTTGCCCATGGCGAGATGGTGATGCTCGGCATGTTCGGCGCCTATTGGTCCTTCACGCTGCTGGGCATTGATCCTTTCCTTTCAGTAGTTGTCTGGGCGCCGGCGATGTTTGCCGGCGGCATGCTGATCCACCGCTTTCTGCTGAAAGACGTGATCCCGAAGGGCGAGCTTAATACGCTGCTCTACACCGCGGGCCTCTCGCTCCTCCTTGCCAATCTCGCGCTATTCTTCTTTACCGGCGATTATCGCACCCTCAACCTGCCGTATGCGCTAATGCCGGCGCGGCCATTTGGCATCGCGGTCCCTATCCCACTTGCTATCGCCTTCGTCATGGCGATCGCGATCACTTTCGGGCTTTATCTCCTGCTCTCTCGCACCGACGTCGGGCGCGCGATCCGCGCCACCGCACAGAACCCGCAATCTGCGGCGCTGATGGGCGTCAACGTCCAGCGTATCGACATGATCACGTTCGGCCTCGGCACTGCGCTCGCGGCCGCGGCCGGCGTGCTGCTCGTGCCGTCGCTTTATCTCTACCCGACCGTGGGCGAGATCTTGATCGTCAAATGTTTCGTCATCGTCGTGCTCGGCGGGCTGGGCTCCGTTCCCGGCGCGATTGCCGGCGGCGTTTTGCTCGGGCTGGTGGAATCGCTCGGCGCCGTCTACGTCTCGGTCGCCTATAAGGACACTATCGGCTTCGTGCTGTTTTTGCTGGTGCTGCTATTCCGGCCGGCGGGCTTGTTCGGAGTGGGCCGGTCATGACCCGCATGCTCACCGCCGCCGCCATTGTCTTGCTGCTCGCCGCTCCGCTGCTGACCGGCAATCCGTTCTTTCAACATCTGATGATTATGGTTCTGTTCTGGACGCTGCTTGGTGCGTCCTGGAATTTGCTCGGCGGCTTCGCCGGCCAGGTGTCATTCGGGCATGCGACGTTTCTAGGCATCGGCGCCTACACGACAATGCTGTCCTATCTCAGTCTCGACCTGTCGCCTTGGCTCGGCATGCTGGCGGGTGGAGCGCTCGGCGCGCTATTTGCCTTGCCAATCGGATTGATCTGCTTCCGTCTGCGCGGGCCTTATTTTTCGCTGGCGACGCTTGCCGTGGCCGAGATCGTCCGCCTCGTCGCGCTCAATTGGGAACAGCTGACCGCAGGACCGGTCGGCCTTCTCATCACCACGCTACCGCAGATTTCGGTCGGCGGCCGCGCGATCGATTGGGAAAGCAAGATCCCATTCTATTATCTCGCGGCCGGCCTCACGCTGTTTGCGATGGGTCTCACTTATATCGTCTCCCGCTCGCGGCTCGGCGCCTATTTGACAGCGGTGCGCGAGGACATCGACAGCGCGGAGGCCGCCGGCATCGACACCGTGCGCACTCGCGTCATAGCCTTGGTGCTCTCCGCCTTCGTCGTCGGTCTCGCCGGCGGTTTCTACGCGCTTTATTTCCGCTACATCGATCCCGACGCGGTGTTTGCGATCTCGCTGTCGGTCGAGATGGTGTTCATCGCCGTGGTCGGAGGGCTTGCAACCACTGCCGGGCCGATCGTCGGCGCGATCGTCCTCGTGGGTATCAGCGAATTTTTTCGCGACCGCTTCCAGGTCGGTCATCTGATCTTCTACGGCCTCTTCATGATGCTGGTTATTCGCTATTTGCCGGAAGGCATCTGGGGCCGCGTGCGGCTGTTGCTCTCACTCGGACGCAGGTGACGCCGATGGCTCTGCTCGAAGTGTCCGGCTTGCGCAAGGATTTCGGGGGGCTGCGCGCCGTCTCCGATCTCTCATTCGAGTTGCGGCAGGGCGAGATTCTCGGGCTGATCGGTCCGAACGGGGCGGGCAAGACCACTGTCTTCAACCTGATCACTGGTTTTATCCCGCCGACAGCGGGCGAGGTGCGGCTCGAAGGCGACAGCCTGGTCCGGCTGAAACCTTCTGCCGTGGTGAAAAAAGGCATCGCCCGCACCTTTCAGATCGTCAAGCCGTTCCGCAATCTGTCGGTGCTCGAGAATGTGACGCTCGCGGCTTTCCTGCATGAGCCCAGCCGTCCACGCGCCGAGATGGAGGCGATGGCAATGCTCGCGCGCATGCAACTCTCCGACAAGAGTGGCGCCAACGCCGCCGAGCTCACGTTGAGCGAGCAGAAGCGTCTCGAAATCGCACGCGCGCTCGCGACCAAACCGAAAATCCTGTTTCTCGACGAGCCGATGGGCGGCCTCAATCCGACCGAAGTGGAAGGCGCCTGCGCACTCGTCCAGCAGATCAGGCGGGATGGCATCACCATCATCCTGGTCGAGCATCACATGAGGGCGATCATGGCGATTTCGGATCGCGTCATCGTTATCCACCATGGCGTCAAGATTGCCGACGGCACGCCGCAGGACGTGGTGCGCGATAACGACGTTATCATCGCCTATCTCGGTGAGCGAGCCGCCTGATGCTGACGATCGACCATCTGCAGGCGTCCTACGGGAAGGTGCAGACCCTGTGGGAGATCGGATTCGAGGTGCCGAAAGGCGAGATCGTCGCGCTCATCGGCGCAAATGGCGCCGGCAAGACGACGACGTTGAAGGTACTGTCCGGC
The DNA here is from genome assembly GCA_049802775.1 of Pseudolabrys sp. GTDB lineage: Bacteria > Pseudomonadota > Alphaproteobacteria > Rhizobiales > Xanthobacteraceae > Pseudolabrys. The sequence continues at coordinate 2,928 of JBARNC010000316.1, forward strand.
CTGTTACGGCCGCAAGCCGGTAGCATTCTGCTCGACGGCGAGCGCATCGACGGTCGCTCGCCGCCGGAGATCGTGCAGCGCGGCATCGTCCACGTGCCGGAGGGACGCGGGCTGTTTCCCGACATGACCGTGCTCGACAATTTGCTGATGGGCGCCTATGCCACGTCCGGCGCCGGCCGCCGCGTCCGCCTTGATCGAGTCCTAGCCATCTTCCCGCAGGTGAAAGAGCGCCAGCAGCAGCTCGCAGGAACGCTCTCCGGCGGCGAGCAGCAGATGGTTGCAATCGGCCGCGGACTGATGGCTGATCCGAAATTGCTGATGTTGGATGAGCCGTCGCTGGGACTGGCGCCGCTGATGGTCGAGGAGGTGTTTCGGGTTGTGAAAGAGATCAATGCGTCCGGCGTGACCGTGCTGCTCGTCGAGCAGAATACGCAACACGCGCTCGCGCTCGCGAGGCGGGGCTATGTGCTGGAAGCTGGCCGCGTCGTCTTGTCCGGCAGCGGCCGGGAATTGCTCGCCAATGCGGACGTGCGCAAGGCGTATCTCGGCCTCTGACCGGTCCTCAATTTCGACCCCTATATTTCCCCCAAATCCGGCGCGCTAGCGTTCGCCAATGCTGGTGCGCAATGCTTTCGACGCAATGAATTTGAAGAACTTACAAGTAGGACCGGGGGGATGAAACCATAAGCTCAACGTGCTATTCGAGCACGGGCGGCGGCATTCGCCGCCTTGATTTTTTGGAGTCTGCCGATGGCCAATGCAGCTGCATTGAAAGAGCTTGCTCCCACTGGAAAGCTTCGGCTTGCCATTGCTGTCGCGCCATCGCCATCCGCCCAATTCGCCATCAAAGATGGCGACAATTATCGCGGGGTCGCGGTCACATTGGGCCAGGCGCTTGCTGCAAAATTCGGCGTGCCCCTCGAGATTATCCCGCATCAGGCTTCGGGTGAAATCCAAAATTCGGCATCCGCTAACCGCTGGGACGTAGCTTTTCTTCCCGTCGACGAAGAGCGCAAGAAATTCGTCGACTTCGGCAATGCCTATCATCTGCTGCAGAGCACTTTTTTGGTCGCACCCGGCTCGAAAATACGATCGGTGAAGGACGCTGACGCCAAAGGTATCGGCATTGGCGGAGTCGCTAACACCGCAACCTTTCGCGCCGCAAAGAAAGCGACCGCCCATGCAACCCACATTGATTTTGCCGGCGTCGATGCCGCGGTTGCCGCCATGCACGATGGCAAAATCGAGGCGATTGCGCTATCGCGCGAATCCCTTTCCGGCCTGGTCGGCAAGATCGCCGGCTCCCGCATCCTTGACGACGCATTTCTCAATTCCAGCACGGCCGTCTGCGTGCCGAAAGGAAAGCCAGCGGCGCTTGCCTATGCGAGTGAGTTTATCGAGGAAGCAAAAGCATCCGGCCTCGTGCGCAAGGCGCTGGATGAAATGGGGCTCAAATCTTCGCAGGTCGCGCCGGTGGGGATGAAACCTTAGTGCGGCTACGCTTGCTTATCCGGTGTCGACACGATTAGCCCATCAAGCTCTTCGGTCACCTTGATCTGACACGACAGCCGCGAGTTCGGCCGCACATCGTAACCGAAGTCGAGCATGTCCTCCTCCATCGGCGAAGGGCCGCCGACCTTCTCGCGCCAGGCCTCGTCGATATAGACGTGGCAGGTGGCACAGGCGCATGCGCCACCGCATTCCGCCTCGATGCCGGGAATACTATTTCGGATCGCCGTTTCCATCACGGTCGAGCCGACTTCAGCTTCGACTGTGCGGGCCGTGCCGCTAGAGTCGGTATAGGTAATCTTCGGCATAAAAAAGGAAGGGTAGCAGGGAATGGCTGCGCTGGAGGTGATGCGGGGCTTCTATATAGTCATTCGCGCGAAGGCGCTATCCCCGTCATTGCATCTGCAATAGCGTGGCGATCCGCCCCCGGATCTCGTCAACCGCTTCTGCGAGTCGATCAACCGCGAGGCCACATTCCTGCGGGGTCCGGGTCGCGGACGATTCTGTGGCTTCGGCCTCACGCGCGACTTGGTCGGCACCGATGCCGGCGGCCGACCCCTTCAGGGTGTGCGCAAGGGTAGCAATCGCGGCCGGTTCGCTTCCGCGGATGCGTTGCATCAGCAGTTCGGCCTGCCGGTTGAACAGCTGCAATACTTCCCGTTCCAGACTGAGGTCGTTAAACGTCATTCGAGCCAGACGGGCGCGGTCGAACACTTTACTTTCAAGCGCCTCGCCTTCCCGTTCGAAAATTTTGACCGCGGCTTGCGCCATGTCGCCCTCCCGGTGTCTTTTTGTTGCCGGCGAGTTTGACCTGAACAGGACCAAATTCAGGTAAATGCAGGCCCCCTAGACGGCCGTTCGCACCTGACAAGAAAACTGGTGGTTAAGGCGGTGTAATCGCGCAGCCTATGGTTTAAGCGCGCCAGTTGCTTGCCCCGGATGACGGCCTCAAGTAGGCAGCCATAATCGCGCATTGGCGGCGCGGGAGGCTCGCGTTGGCTATGGTTAGCAATCGGTTAACGATGATTAAAAAGTACTTACCAGCGTAGTTTCTTTCGCGTTGCCAAGGCGATAGGATGATCACCGGGGTGATGGATCGGGAGGGCTTGCGGCGCGATGGCCGTAGCGGTGCCGCCTTTCCGGCATGACCTCGCTTTTATCGTGACGGTTCGGGCAGTGGCGACAAATCCGGCGTAATGACGGGGCGACAACCGACATGGCGAAGTTTCCAAGTAAGTCAAAAGACGCGACGGAAGAGGCACTCTCTGGCATCCAGGAGGCCCTCAATGATCGCGCGTCCGAGACCCGCGCCGGTACGTCTCTTGGGCCTGTCGCCGACAGTGACCCCGCCAACCCTGCGACGCCCCAGGCCATCGACTTGTCGTCCCAGGATGCATCACCGGCCGGCAGGCCGGCTGGCGACACTGGAGCCCGTCGCGCCGCCAATGATGACCGCGCCGACATCGGTCAAATCCTGCAAGCCCTCCGCCACCGTTCGTCGCGCGCGCCCTATATCGCCGCCGGCGTCGGCGGTTTCATTTGGGTCGCTGGGGGTATCGCTATCGCCTCGCTCTACGGCGCCGAAATTCGGTCCATGTTCGCGACCCCCGGAGTTGGCCTCGCCGCCATTGTTGCGCTCTCTGCCGCCATTGCGGTGCCAGTGGTTTTCTTCTTTGTGCTCGCCCATATGTTCAACCGCGCCCAGGATATGCGCGTGGTCGCCGAATCCATGGCGGAAGTGGCGATGCGTCTTGCGCAGCCTGAGACCGTCGCACGCGAGTCAATCGTCACTGTCGGCCAGGCTATTCGCCGCGAGGTCGCCGCCATGGGCGATGGTGTCGAGCGCGCCCTCGCCCGCGCCGCCGAGCTGGAAACGTTGGTGCACAACGAGGTCTCCGCGCTCGAGCGCGCATACAACGATAACGAAGTCCGCATCCGCGATTTGGTCACCGAGTTGAGCAACCAGCGCGAAACCCTGGTCAACCAGGCCGAGCATGTCCGCAATGCCATCGCCAGCGTTCACCTCGATCTCGCGCACGATATCACCTCTGTCGGCGACCTGGTGGCCGACAAGGTCACTGACGCGGCGCAACGTGTCACCCGTTCACTCACCGAAAAGGGCGAACACATCACCCTGGCGCTAGGCCACTCCGGCGATTCCATGATTGACGCCTTGAGCGAGCGCGGGTCGACGCTGCTCGAGCGACTGGAAACGACGAGTGACCAGGCGACCACGGCGATTTCTTCTGCAAGTGACCGCCTATCGGCCAGCCTCAACTTCAAGACTGAACACGTGCACGATGAGTTCGTCGATCTTGCGGCCCGCCTGCAACAGACGATGAGTGCACGTCTCGATCAGGTTGCACAGGGCTTCGCAGAAAAATCTTCCGTCACCATCGAGACCATGGCGACCCGCTCGCAGGAATTCACCGATGCCATCGCCGATAGCAGTGCGCGCCTAGCCGAGTCGATCGCCGCACGCGCTGATGAGGTTAATACGACGCTGCGCGCGACCGGAGATTCGCTTGTTCTGGACCTCTCCCTTCGCGGCGGCGACGTCGTTTCGAAGCTAGAACAAACCGGCGCGCGCATCACAGAAACCATAACCGACCGCAGCAGCACGGTTGCGGATACCTTCCGTGAGAACGCAGACGCGCTGGTCACCGCGCTCAATAGCCGTGGCGAGGCAGTCAAAGAAATGCTGGCAGCACGCCTGCAGGCCTTTGAGGACATGTTCAACCAGAGTGGCACCGAACTTACCGAGAAAATTTCGCGAGACTCCAGCAACCTTGGCAACCTGATTACCCGCCACATCACCGAGTTCGACCACACAGTGAAGAATTCCGGTGGCGAGCTGGTCGGGCGGCTTGGCCAACGCACCCAGGACGTGGCCGAGGCTCTGCGAAATTACATCGATACATTCGACCAGCGCGTCACCGGCCGGACGGGCGAAATATCCGCCACGCTCGACCAGCAACTCTCGCAATTCGAGGCACTGCTTGGCTCGCGCGTCACCGATCTCGCCAAAACGCTGTCGGAAGGGGGCAAAGACGTCGTCAATGCGCTCGACCAGCGCATCGGCGAAGTGGCCGGCACAATCAATTCGCGCGGAGCTGAGGTGGCCGACCAGATCGGCGCTAAGGTCGGCGAAATCGACCAGACTCTGGGGGCGCGCGCTCTTGAAGTCGCCAACAACCTTGACAGCCGGATCGGCCGTTTTGAAGAGCTGCTGGTCGGTCGCGCCGAAACCGTCACCAGTCAGATCGAAACCCGCAGCAAGGCTGCTGCGGACGCGCTCAATGCCCGGCTAGAACAGTTGAGCGAAGCCATCAAGGTCAACTCAGCCCAAGCCGAGCGCTCTCTCGGTCAGCTCTCCCTCTCCACCACCGAGTCAATTCGTACCAGTGTGGGGGATGCAGAACGCACTCTGGTCGGCGTGAGCGAAGAAGTTGCCCGCAATTTCATTGGCAAGGCCGACGGGATCGCAACGGCTGTGAGCCAGCGCGTTAATGAGATGACGGCGATTCTTTCTGAAAAGAGCGGTGGCGTCCTCGCTGCGATTACAGAGAAGAGCGAGCAGTTCACGCGCGACGTGACCAGCGCGACCGATCAGGCGGTCAAAGCGATCGAAGAAAGAGGCTTCGCCTTCACGCGAACGATGATGGACAACAGCGGCGAAATCTCGCGCATGATCAATACCGCGGGCGAAACGGCTACCAGTGCCGTTACCCGCACGTTGAATGAGCTCAACGACGTCACGCAGAAAGCGATCGCGCAGTCGAAAGAGACCGCGACGTCGACTGTCAAGGAGATGTTGGAAACGCACACCATGCTACGCGCCGACACCACCACCCTGTTCGAGCGGCTGCGCGAAGCCAACATTATGTTGCAGGAAGTTCTCAGCGGCGCGCATGAGAATATGGGCGCGCTCGAAAATACGCTGATGTTGCGCATATCGGAATTCGTTACGGCAATGAACGAAGCCGTTGCCTCAACCGGCGACGCCACCGGACGCGTAGAAACAAACATCGCCAATTTCCGCGATGTCACTACGCAGGTTGTCGCCGGCCTCGGGCAGTTGGCTCGTCAGTTCGATATCCATGGCCGCGATCTTGCCAAGGCCGTTGAAGTCATCGATCTGAGCAATCAGCGTACCGAGGACAGCGTCAATGAGCGCCGTGTGCAACTCGATTCGCTAATTGCAACCCTCGATATTCGCACCGAGGATCTGGAAAAGCGGCTCAGCCGTTTCTCTGGCCTGCTCGACGAGTCGCTCGAAGCCGCGTCCACGCGTGCGCGCGAAGTTGCTCGCCTTGTATCGGAAGCAAGCGCCGAGGGTACGCGCGCGATCAGTGAGCAATATGAGCGCGTGCGCGAGAACGCCGAGGAAGAGCGCCAGCGAACGGCCGAGGCGATGCGTGCAATCTACGAGCAGACCGCCGGCGACACCCAGACGTTATTCCGCGGCGCCAATGAGCGCTTCGCAGAAACCGTGCAAGGAATGAAGCAGATGGCCACAGAGATGCAACGCGAACTCGAAGCCACGCGCGGCGAGCTGCGTCGAGGTGTATTCGAACTGCCGCAGGAAGCAGCCGAAAGCGCCGCACAGATACGCCGGGTCATCGTGGACCAGATCGAGGCATTGGCCGAACTCAATCGCATCGTCGCCCGCCATGGACGTAGTCTCGATACGGTCGAACCGGTTCGTCGCGTACGCGAGGAGCCGACGCTTTCGGTCGTCGGCGGCCGCAACGAGGCTCACAACGAGCTTCCGCCGCGCGATGATAGTCCGGCGCGTCCTGTGCAACGCACCGAAACCGCCAGCTTTGCCCCGCCGGCGCGACGCGCCGAAGCACCGTCACCCACCTCGACGCCAATAGCTCCCGGCCGCGGCTGGCTCACCGACCTGCTCAACCGCGCCTCGCGCGAAGAGGGTGAGCCCCCGCGCGAATTCCCGCGCGAGCCGGCACGTGAAAGCGTCCCCGAGTTCGCACCGGCGCGCGGAAACGAGGAGAGGACACCCCGACATACGATCGAATCGCTAGATTCCCTCTCGGTCGATATTGCGCGCATGATTGACCACGATGCGGCAGCTGACCTTTGGGACCGCTACAAGCGCGGCGAACGCAACGTCTTCACGCGCCGACTCTATACTTTACAAGGCCAGCAGGCGTTCGATGACATCCGCAAGAAGTATCGCGCGGATCGTGAATTCAAGCAGACTGTGGACCGCTACATCAGCGAGTTCGAACGCCTGCTCGACGAGGTTTCCCGCGATGACCGCGGCCAGGTCGTGGCGCGAACTTATCTCACCTCGGAAACCGGCAAGGTCTATACCATGCTGGCGCACGCGGCCGGCCGGTTCGACTAAGCGGAATCGATTTTAGCGCTTCGCCGGCGCGATTTCGCCGGTGGCCCCTTTTGCTTCTGGCTGGCCCGCCCGCGACCGCTTCCCGTGGAAATAGGCTTTCAGCCAAGGGTGCGTGGACGCCAGCATGGTGTCCATGCTGCCTGCAGCAATCACCTTATGGTCCGCCAACACCGCAATGCGGTCGCAGACCGTGTGCAGGCTGTCGAGATCATGCGTTACCATGAAAACGGTCAAGCCCAACGTGCGCTGCAATGTTGTAATTAGGCTGTCGAAATCGCCGGCGCCGATTGGATCGAGACCGGAGGTCGGTTCGTCCAGAAATACGATTTCCGGGTCAAGCGCGAGTGCGCGCGCCAGCGCCACCCGCTTGGTCATTCCACCCGACAGTTCCGAGGGAAATTTTTGCAGCACGCTTACGTCGAGCCCTACCATCTCGAGCTTGGCGACGGCTAGTTCGTTGAGCAGTTTCTGCGACAGGTCCAGGTATTCGCGAATAGGAAACTGAAGATTTTCCTGCACTGTGAGTGATGAAAAGAGCGCACCTTGCTGGAACAGCACCCCCCAGCGCCGCTCGATCGCGTGACATTCGGAATCCGAGGCGGTCGCGAGATCGACGCCGAATACCTTTATCGTTCCGCTACGCTTTGGCAGCAAGCCGATGATGGTGCGCATGAGAACCGATTTCCCGGCGCCGGAGCCGCCGACGAAGCCCAGGATTTCGCCGCGGTAGACGTCGAGGTCGACATGATCGAGCACAATGTGGTTGCCAAAGCCGACCACCAGGTCGCGGACCTCGATGACGACCTCTTTGCCATTCCTACTTGCCATCGCTCACATCCCGATCGATGCAAAGAAGATGGCAAAACAGCCATCGAGCACGATGACCAAGAAAATCGATTCTACGACCGAGGCAGTGGTTTGCAGTCCGAGCGATTCGGATGAGCCCTTCACCGCCAGGCCTTCAACGCAGGCCACAACGCCGATCACCAGTGCCATGAATGGCGCCTTGATCATGCCGACCTTAAATGTATCAAGCGAGATCGCCTCCTTCAGGCGCTGTGTGTAAATGTCAGGGTCGATGCCGCCGTAAAGCCAGCAGACCAGGCCGCCGCCGTAGAGGGCTGCCATTGAGCCCAGGAAGGTCAGGATCGGCACGCCGATCAACAGCGCCACAATGCGCGGCAGGATAAGCACTTCGACCGGGTCGAAGCCCATCGTGCGAAGCGCATCGATTTCTTCACGCATCTTCATGGAGCCGAGCTCGGCGGTGTAAGCGCTGCCCGACCGGCCCGCCACCATGATCGCGACGATCAGCACGCCGAGTTCGCGCAAGACAAGGA
>JBARNC010000317.1:0-1816 GCA_049802775.1 Pseudolabrys sp.
AGCCGTGAGTAAATATCATAGGCCCGCTCGCCACGGTTGGTTTGCTCCACCACCATGGGCACCAGATAATTCATATAGGTATCGAGAGGGTCTCTCATTTCGTCTCCTTGAAGCGAATCAGGCCTGCCGCCGGCGCATCCGGTGATCTATTTTCCCAAAGTCGGACGCGCAAGGTTCCCGCGGACCTTCAGCGGATCAGGGGGCCGAAAATTTCAAAAATGGCCCAGTCGGTAGATATCAGGGTAGCCAGGGTAATAATAAGGGGGAGGTGTTAGATTCTGACCATAAGGCTTTTGGGGCCCTTTCGGTCTAGGGCGCTAGCTACACGCCAACCGCAGCCATCAAGGGCCGTGGCCCCGATTGAGATTATTGAAAATACAAGTTGTGTTAACTAGCTCACACACTTTTTGCTCGAACCCGCGCCAAGTGGATGGAGGGCACCTACACAGGAGGCCCACATGCGATCAATAGTAGGTATTGCGCTTATCCTAAGTGGCATCTTCGTCAGTGCGACGCAATTAACGGTCACGCACACCGAGACGGACGTGACGAACAACCAAATCTATAGTGGAATGACGGGTCTTCATGTTTCGCTACCAAGTGACATGAAGAGCTTTCCGGTGGAGCTAGTGCCACTGCCTTGATGTCAGGTCTACATCACTAATCGAAGGGCCGCCGTCGCGAAGGCCAATGGGGCTAATGTAACGGCGCTTCGTAAGGCGTGAGAGTTAGCGCCGGGGGTTTTTCTTGGGAGTGAATATGACTGACCTTTATGACTCGCGCAGGCCCGACGGCCTAGCGATGGTCTCTCAGCCACCGACGCCTGTAGAACGGGGCCTTGGCCGGTGATGCACATATCCTGCGCCGCGCATAACCAGAACAAAAATTAAAAATCGGAGTTCTTAGGTGTTTTTTATTGGTGCTGTGCAGCATGGGTGCGCGCGGTATGCCAAGCGATTACGGCGGGCCTGTTTAGGGTTCGCGAACTTCCAGCCTAGAAACTTTGGATTGTTCGCGTAAGCCCATACAGCGGCGGCCCCTTTGATCATCTTTGATCATCCATGAGCAATCGAGCCGAAGACCAAGCGAACCCGTTGGCCTCCGACGATATGCGTCCTATCGAGATGGATGTCCTCACCGACCGTCAAGCCGCTGATAATAACATTACCGTCGCCGTCCTTGATGCGGGCTGTTGCTGGCCTGCCGCTGTAAATAGCGAGTTCGTTTGGATAGCCGACCAGCATAATCACCCCATCTCTCTCTATGAAGGACGGTTTGGACAAGGGGACGACCGCGAGAACTTTGCCGTAACCATCGTCAAGGATTTCAGCGATCCCCGGACCTGTCCGGGCATCTATTGCATCAATCACAGCCTGCATCCTGGCGGACCTGACTGCTAGGGCATAGTCATAGCTAATCATCGTTCACTCCATGCGCCGCCGCCGGTTCCCCCTTCATTATAAAGAACCACGAAGAACCAAGTATTGGGACGGGCGAATGGCCACCGCCATGTTTTTATGGGCATACAGCCCGAGCCGTTTTAACGAATCCACGCCCTTCCGGTTGGCGCGGCGAACTTTGCAGAATGTTGCTAAGGGCGTTGCCAAAACTGCTTTTTAAGTAGAAAGGACAGAGTCCGTGTGTCCAGCGTCTAAAAATTTTGCGCCTCATATCATCATGCGCCCCCATCCAAATCGCAGATTGGACATTCCGGTTCCACACACTGACAAGCGGGGTCCACAATGTACGATGAGGCTAATGATTTGATCGAGGCAACCAAGAACGCTAGGAAACGTGGCCGCCCGTCCACCTATAG
>JBARNC010000318.1:0-1900 GCA_049802775.1 Pseudolabrys sp.
CTTGTACGCCGTCGAAATCAATACACCGGAAAACGTTTCGATAAGACCGAAAGCAATCCCACCGAGCATCGCGCCCGTCAGGCTCCCGAGACCGCCAAGCGTCGCGGCAACGAACGCTTTAATTCCCGTGAGAAATCCCATGTTAAACGAAGCGAAAAACAGCGAGCCCAGCAGCACGCCGGCTGCCCCCGCCATCACGCCGGCCACTACGAACGTGTAAGTGGTGGTTTTTTTCACGCTGATTCCCATTAGTTGCGCGGCTTCGGAATCCTGCGCTGCCGCCTGCATCGCAATGCCAAGGCGGGTATAGCGGAAGAATAATTGCAAGATGGCCATCATGACGAACCCGAGCACGACGATCCAAATGAGCTGTGGTGAGATCGCGAAGCCAGCGATGTCGATGCCGCGTGCGCGGAACAGTGGCGGATAGCGCAGCGGCTCAGATCCCCAGATCAGGCGCGCCGCGTTCTGCAAAATGAGTGAGACTCCGAGTGTTGCGATAACTATGTTGATGAGCGGCACACGTAGCGTGCGCAACGTACGATAGATCGAAAGCTCAATCGACACCGCGGCCACACCGCCACCAATCATGCCGACGAGCAGCACAAATACAAACGGTAGATCGACCATCCACATCGCGGATAGCCCCGCCATTGCGCCGATCATCATCAGCTCGCCCTGGGCGAAGTGCAGGATTTCGGTGGCGCGGATAATAATCGTAATGCCGAGAGCAATCAGACTGTAGATGCAGCCGATCGCAAGCCCCCCGATGATGCCTTGAATAAACTGTTCGGAGGACATGGCGTTCCCCAGGGCATCGACCTCAACACTCAACCATACAAAGACAGAGCGGGCAAGAAACTTCGGATTGCATAAAATTTTGGGAGCCCGAATTTCAGCGACGTACACCTTTCAAGCCGGACCTGGGTCAGACGATGCCGCCGTTGACGCCGATGATTTGTCCGGTCACCCAATGAGCATCTTCCGAAACCAAGAACGCAACCACGTCCGCGATGTCGCTTGGCTGCCCGAGCCGACCGAGCGGCGTGATGGCGGGAGCCGTATCACGCGAAAGTTGTGAAACCATTGCAGTGTCGGTCGGGCCAGGCGCAATTGCATTCACCGTGACATTACGTTTGCCGAGTTCTTTGGCGAGAATTCTGACGAACTGCTCGACCGCGGCCTTGCTTGCGGCGTAGAGCGCCACGCCCGGCCGCCCCTGCAGCACCATGTTGCTTGATACGCCCAGAATACGTCCACCCTCGCGAATTTTCTGTGCAGCTTCCCGAAAGATCCAAAAGGTTGCCCGTGTATTTATTGAAAAAATTCGATCGTAATCGTCGTCGGTCGTTTCGACCACCGGCCTGTTCATATTAACGCCTGCGATCGCGGCAACGATATGGGGCGCGCCAAAGCGCTGCTCCGTCTCCTCAAACAGCCGCTTGACAAATTTAATTTGACGAAGATCGCCTTCGACGACGAGCGCGCGATCGGTGCTAGCGCCGATTTGCTTGATCACGTCCTCAGCGTTGCCGTGTTCTGGCAAGCTAGCCAAAACGAGATTAGCGCCTTCGGCGTAAAGGCGCTGAGCGACGGCGCGGCCTATTCCCCGCGACGCACCGGTTACAATTGCAATTTTGCCAGCCAATTTTTGCGTCGGTAAATCGCTCTGCACGCACGATAGTCAACATAAACCGCATGCCCATGCAACTGACTGACGACTAAAGCGGATCTCACTATCGATTAGTGCCACTGCGCTGCCGTCTGATTCGACTGCACTGCGTCGTGTGGCGGGTCTCGGGAGCAGGTGGGTGGCGTCTTGCCTCATTCCTATTTAAGGCGCATCCTTGAGCGACCTTTTGTGATGCGTGTGGTTGAAGTTTCCGACTTTAATCAAAAG
>JBARNC010000319.1:0-2316 GCA_049802775.1 Pseudolabrys sp.
GTGATGTCCTGCGGGAAGACGTCGGCTGCACCAGCGGCGGGATCCAGTGATCGCTCGAGGGTGATGGTGAAGCCCTGCTTCTCGGCCCGCGCCCCGTGATAAGCAAGGTTGAGGCTTTCCTCAACGAGAGCATTGATATCGACAACCCGGTGTTCGCCGGAGCCTTCGCGCGAGTGCAGCAGCATGTTCTTGACGATGGCGTCGGCACGCTTGCCGTGCTGCATGACCTTGTCGAGATTGCCCCGCAGTGTGTCCATTAGTTCGGTTATCTCGCTACGTCTCTTTTCGTTGAGGCTCACGTCCTTGAACGCTTCCTGCAACTCATCAATCAGTTCGGCAGAAACCCCAGAGAAATTATTGACGAAATTGAGCGGGTTCTTGATCTCGTGCGCGATGCCAGCGGTGAGTTGGCCAAGTGAGGCGAGCTTCTGCGTCTGCACTAGGCGGTCTTGCGTCGAACGCAAGTTATCGAGGGATGCAGCAAGTTCATGCGTGCGGCTGCGTAATTCGTTAAGTAGTCTAGCGTTCTCGATCGCAATCACCGCCTGCGCAGCGAAGTTCTGGACCAGTTCGATTTGCTTGTCGGTTAACGACCGCAATTCGTCGCGATACAGACCAATCGCGCCAATAAGGTTGTCCTCCTTGAGCATCGGCACCGCCAAATAGGTTCGAGCGCCGGCGACGTCGACGAGGTTGGCCATACGGACATTTTTGTTGATGTAGGATTGTTCCATCCGAAGATCGGGAACGTGGGTAACCCGTTTGGTGTTGGCGAGCCTATCGAGCGGCACTCCCGGATTGTCGCGCAGGTCAATCACCGGATCGCGTTGCCAAGAGTCTGCGTAGGTTTTCTTTCCATGGACCGCTACAGCGCGAAGGGTAGGACCTTCACGCAAGAAGAGATTGCCGAACGTAGCTTCACAGACGCGGGTTGCATTCGCCAAAATAGAGTTGAAGACGGGCTCTAATTCGCCCGGTGATGAGCTGATAATTTTCAGCACCTCCGAAGTCGCCGTCTGCTGCTCCAGCGACTCGGTAAGCTCGCGCGTGCGGGCCTCGACGCTTTCAAACAGCCGCACGTTCTCGATCGCAATGGCCGCTTGGTCCGCAAATGTCGTGACCAGCTCGATCTGCCTGTCAGTAAAGGGCCGAATTTCCGAACGCAACAGGATCAGAACTCCGATGGGAACGCCCTCGCGTAGCATTGGAACGCTGAGAATCGTGCGATAATCGCCCAACCTCTGCCCCTCAACTAAGGTGTATTCTGGATCAGACTTTACGTCAGCGATATGAACCACACGGCCTTCAAGGAGCGCACGCCCGGATGCCGTGCCCCGTTCGGCCTCGATTGGAATATCTCTTAAATAATCCACGAGTTCCCTAGAGAAGCCGTAGCTCTCAGCACTGTAGAAAGCTCCGTTTCTCTCGCGAATAACGTTGGCCTTGTCGGCATTGCAGAACCGGGCTGCTGATTCAACGAGGGTTTGCAGCACCGTCTGCAAATCGAAGGTCGAGCGGCTGATGACCTTGAGCACGTCGGCAGTAGCGGTCTGCTGCTGGAGCGATTCGCGCAACTCGTTCAGCAGCCGCGTGTTCTCGATGGCGATGACGGCCTGAGCGGCGAAATTTTTGACCAACTCAATCTGTTTTTCCGTGAACGGGAGCACCTCCTTGCGATAGATGGCGATCGCGCCGACAAACGCGTCTTCCTTGAACATCGGAACGACAAGCAAGGTCCGAATGCCGGCGATTTCGACGCCGGCGACGGGCAGCGGGTCGCCTTGCAGGTACGACGGGTCGGTACGCATATCTGCAACCTGGATCGGCTGGCGCTCCTCGGTAACGCGCGCCAGGGGAACGCCTTGACGGGGACGGTATATCGCTCCGCTTCGCCACTGCTCGAACCAGGCCGGTGGGAGATCGCCATGCATTGCGGCCGCGCGTAAGCCGTCGCCTTCGCGCAGCCACAGCGTGCCATAGCTGGCTTCGCAGAGCTCGCTCGCCTTCGCCAACATAGTGCCGAACACCGGATCAAGCGTGCCGGGCGAACTGCTAATGACCTTGAGCACGTCGGCAGTGGCGGTTGGTTGCTGTAGGGATTCGCGCAGCTCGTTGAGCAGGCGAGTGTTCTCGATGGCGATGACGGCTTGGGCGGCGAAGTTCTTCACCAGCTCGATCTGCTTGTCGGTGAACGGGCGGACTTCTTGGCGGTAGATGCTGATCACACCAACCAATTGGCTTTCTTTCAGCATCGGAACGCCGAGCAGGGTTCGAGCACCTGCGAGGTCGGTGAGACGTCCCCGCGCGAGTGCAGGC
>JBARNC010000320.1:0-2264 GCA_049802775.1 Pseudolabrys sp.
TTTGCCGGTGAACTGATCGTTCTTCACGCCGAGGGGGTGAGGCCCGTGAGACCGCTCCGTCACTACATCGCGTTCAAAATATTGAGGTGAGCTTTGCGAGGAATACGATGTTGGCATCTTTACCCCCCTCAATCTTCAATGGCAGGGGGTAGCCCGCCATCACCGTGTGACAAAAGCAAGGCGGGAGGACAGTAATGCTTGGGCGATGTCTGCTTTACCCCCGAAAGCAGACATGTGCAGTGCAACTAGGGATGTCCGCTTTGTGCCAGAAGCGGACTCGTGCAGTGCAGCGAAAAAATCGCTATTCGATCACCTAGTCTAGTCGGCCCGCCCGATGAGTGTGTTGGGGACGAGTGCCCTATAGCGAGCAATTGCAGCGCGACTACTTCAAGCCGCGGCAAACGGAAACCGGCGCGACCCGCACCGAAACCGCTGCGCCGGTTATCAAAGCGCGAGCCCCTCGGCTCCGTCATGACAACTCGGCGGCGAACGAACGCCGCATCTGATATTCGCGCCAGAAGGCGACGAAGGCGGCCACGGTCCACATCGAGCTGACATGAAGGTAATTGAGCCAGCTCGTCTCCAACGGGATGTGCATCATGATCAGCGCATGCAGCGCGCTTATGGCCACGCCGATCAGGACTGTCAGGACGAAACCGAGCGGCATAGCGCCGAGAGCGCCCAATGTCAGCATGAAGTTCATCGTGCCGTTGCCGCTCGCGATGGAAAACGGCGTCTCGATGCTCAGCAGCACCACGCTGATGTAGACGCAAATGGACAGCGTGACCGCAAACGCGGCAATAAACAGCTGTGAATGCTGCCTGGCGAATTTCTTGTAGCTCAGAAAGTAGAAGGCCAGCAGCAGCGGACAAGCGACCATGTAGCGAAAGCGGGTGGAGTTTATGGCCGCCTCGCTTGCCAGATCCGAAACGCCGTAAATGATGTAGGTGATAAAGACCAGCAAAAATGCGATTTGCGCGATCATATACGTTCGATCCCTGAAGTAATCGCGAAACTCTCGTTCGATCACCTTCTCGGGAAAGCGCAGACCCGCCGCCACCAAGCCGGTGGCGAACATTCTCACGAACCGGTTTTGCTTGGCATTGGCCTGCGGCGGCGCAACGGGTTCCTTCGACCGTTCACGGATGGCGGTTGCGCCGAGCGCGGGTTCGCCCAAAGTACCGGCACGGTCAAGCCGTTTGGCAAGTACCGTTAGCAGCCGCGTGAAGGCTTCGTCATGGCCGGCGCCGTTCCAACCTTCGAAACCGATCGTCTGGATGTGATGGAATTGCAGCGGCGGCTCGCTCTTGTCGATCGCGATGGGCACGAGCTTGCGCTTGTTGAGCGCATAGGCTGCTTCGGCCCGCACCCAATGCGATCTGACCGAATGCTGCGACCACACCACGATGACAACACGGGTTTGCGCAATCGCTTCCTCGATTTGCGTGTCGTACGCGTCGCCCTCCTCGACGCCGCTGCGGTCGATCCAGACCGACACGCCTTTCTCCTCCAGTGCCGCCGCAAGGGCCTGCACCGTCGATGAATCGAGGCGGGAGTAGCTGAGGAATATTTCCTTCATCGCCGTGACACCGAACGGTGAACCCACACCGACGGCCTTCGCTAACACAGAAGCCCGCTGGTGCGTTTCTTTTGCAGGCCGCTCCCAGTTATCTCATTATGCCGCGGAAATAAATTCTTTCGAGCAGGGCACCCCGCTGATCATTCCGAGGACTATTGCGCTCCCCATCCGGATACCGCAGATCGGCCTCCCCGATTTGTTGTAGATCGGCGCCGATATAAGTAAGTGCGACAAATGGGGAAACTCCTCAAAAAAGTCGCCCTTCCGGCCGAGCGACTTGTTGCTTAGAGCCGCCCAAATGTCCGCTTTGGGTCATAAGCGGACATTTGCAGTGCAAAAAGGCATGTCCGCTTTACCCCAATAGCGGACATTCCGGGCGGCAATCAGCATGTCCGCTTTGTGCCAAAAGCAGACTTTAGCAGCAGTAACTGGACTTTTGATCGCGGTGCGGTGTTAGAGTCCTCGCCCTGAACCAGCCGGAGCCAACCCATGACGTACATCAACACAAAGGCCGTGACACTCGCCCTGCTCGCCGCTTCCTCGGCCGCACTATTGTGCCCTGCCTCCGCCGAGCTAATCCAGCGCAAGGACTTGAGTTACGCCACTGCATTGGCAATAGCCACCGGCGCGCTTGATGCTTGCAAGGCGCGTGGATATGCCACCGGTGTGGTTGTGCTTGATCGAG
>JBARNC010000321.1:0-3993 GCA_049802775.1 Pseudolabrys sp.
GGGCTACTTGGCAATAAAGGGAAGATGGCGGCTTACTAAACGCCCGCCCGATCGTTTGAGCGACTCCCCCTCTCTGCTAGCGATTTCACGGCTCCGTCTTCTCTGCCGCTGTGAAACCTCGACGAAATCGCTGATCCCTCGCTATACACTCCATCTTTTCCCTCTAAGATAAAGTGTTGCGTCGATCGGTTGAGACCACCACACAAAGCGGACATGCGCGAGCCTTTCGCATGGCTGGATAGCTATTTGGGGCGAACCGGCCCCGCGCTCTCATCTCGGCCCCAGGACCGCTCTCATGCGACGAAGTCTGTGCAGCCGCCGCGTCAAAGAGTCCTTCCGAGTCTGCATTTTATAACGGGCAATTTTTGGCGGTTCGAGCTTGCCGCTATCGATCATGGTGTTGGTAAGCCAGACATGCGGCCAATCGATTTCGTTGGCGTTTCGACGTAGTACGGCGGTACCAGTTTCCGATCTGGACATAGCACACCTCCCGGCGTTTCAGATTAAGCTCCTGAGCAGCAGAAAGGTTCCTCTGCTGGAATAGCTGGCGACAGCAATGCCCCTATTGGCACAAAGCGGACATGCTGCTCGCGACAGGAAATGTCCGCTTTTGGGGAAAAGCGGACATCGCCCTGACTTGCCGCCATGTCCGCTTATGACCCAAAGCGGACATTGGGCTTGGGTCCTACTCGATTTAGGCGCGTGTTCGTGCTCGATTATTTCAGAATACGCGCCAATCGCGAGACATTTGCGAGTGCGGATCTCACAGCAGGCAGAACAGGTCCGGTCCTTTAATGGCAGGCGCGCCTTCACAGGAAAGGCCATGGAACGCGGCGTGGTTGAAAGAGTTCGATCAGATGGTGACCACATGAAACTTTTTGTCTTCAACCCGAGGCACAAACAGGCGGGATTGCGCATTGCAACCGCATTTGCCAGCCTGGCCGTCCTGATATCGACGAACGATCTTACGGAAGCCGCAAAACTTCGGAATGAACAGTCGGTGGCGATGCGTCCGGCTGGCGAGCCAATCATGGCGATCGTTTCGCTGCGCGACCAGCAGATCACCGTTTACGATGACAAAGGCTGGATCATGCGAGCGCCAGTGTCGAGCGGGCAGAAAGACCGCGAGACGCCGGCCGGTATCTTCAGCATTCTCCAAAAAAAGGCCGAGCACTACTCCAACCTTTATGACGATGCCTTCATGCCTCACATGCAGCGCCTCACTTGGTCGGGCATCGCACTCCACGGTGGGTCTCTGCCGGGATACCCCGCATCGCACGGCTGCATTCGGCTGCCCTACAGCTTTGCCGA
The DNA here is from genome assembly GCA_049802775.1 of Pseudolabrys sp. Lineage (GTDB taxonomy): Bacteria > Pseudomonadota > Alphaproteobacteria > Rhizobiales > Xanthobacteraceae > Pseudolabrys. The sequence continues at coordinate 1,312 of JBARNC010000321.1, forward strand.
ACGGTTGTTCGGCGCGACAAAGCTTGGCATGCGCGTAATCGTGGCGCCGGGTAACGTTGGACCGGTCGCTATTGATCATCCGGCACTATTCCAGCCAAAGACAGGTCAAGTAGCTGCCGCCGCAGCCGCGGCTACCGCAAAAGCGGAGGAGGCAACCGTCAAGGCCGATCAGGCCAGGCTCGTTGCCATAACCGCCTCCCGCGAGTCGGCGCTTGCAATCGCGTCTGAGCGCAAAACGGAAGCTTTGAAGTTCAAGGCCGAGGCAGAGTTGACTGCGGCCGAGCGTATGATTGCTGCAGCAACCTCGCCCGAAGCAAAGTAGCAGGCCGAGGGTGTCAAGGCAAAAGTAACCGCGCGGGTCGACGAACTCGAGGCCCAATTGGTCGCGGGCAAATCGGAGCTGCAACCGAAGCTCGATGTAGTGACAATCGCCCGTGAAGCAGCCGCTGCGGCGGATCGCGCGCGCGTCGCTGCGGTCGAGGCGGCACCCAAAGCCACGCGCGACCTCGAGCCGGTGTCTGTCTTTATTAGCCGTAAGACCCAGCGCCTTTATGTCCGCCAAGCCTTTCAGCCCATACTGGAGATCCCGATCACAGTGCGTGATGCCGACCGTCCAATCGGTACGTATATCTTCACCGCAATGGAACGCACAGGCACCCATACACGATGGAGCTTCGTGTCGTTGGTTAGCGGACGTCCCGACGGTAGCGGAGACGATCCAAGTGGCTCCGTACGCAAGGGACACGAGAGGGATGTCGGGCCAATCGTGAGCGACCTGGAAAGCGCGAAAGCAGCGCTCGATCGGATCACAATTCCCCAGGACTCGCTCGATCTTATTGCAGAGAAGGTGTCGCCACGATCCGCCCTGATTATATCAGACGAAGCGTTGAGCTCGGAGACGGGCAACGGCACAGAATTTGTGGTCCCGCTGAGCAGCGAGCCACAGGGAGGTCTCAAGCGTCGACGTCCCTCTCCACAGCAGTTCGAAGTCCGGTACGATCGTCCACGTACGCCTTATTGGCGGTCGCCCTTCGCAGGGCAATATTCCACTCGGTGGTATCGTTTTTGATCTTAAGTCAGTCTTTAGGGCGCACTGCCGCGCTCTGCAGTATTCGTCTAACGCAAACAGGCTCGTTACTGACACGACAAATGTCCGCTTGGACCCAAAGCGGACATTGACTGGCTTTTCGTCGACAACGCACCGCACTCAATTTGAGAGGCGTCGAATTTGACCCGTCGCGACGCTGGCGTGAGCAAGAGCTGCATCGGAAATCGGTCGGAACATGCGACGATAGTGCCCCGCCGTGAGGCCCGTGCATCGCTTGAACAGTTTTCGGAAGAACGCTGGATTTTCATAACCCACCGTTCTTGCAATATCGTCGAATGGGCTGTCACCGGTCTCGAGAAGCCGCTTTGCCTCCTCGATACGAAGATTTTGTACATAGCCGATGACAGTTGATCCTGTAGCGGCGGCGAAGCGGCGCTTCAGACTGCGCTCGGCAATGCCACACTCTGCCACCACGTTTGCAACGGCATGCGGCTCTCTGAAATGCCCGCGAAGCCAATCTTCGGCCTTGCGAACGACCGAGTCTGCATGCGCTTGGCGCCGTACAAGGCTCGCAAACGGCAGTTGGCCATCGCCGTGCCATTGCAGAAGGTAAAGTTTGGCAATGTGCAACGCCTCTCCCGGGCTACAGTGTCGTGAGATGATATGGATTGCGAGATCATGCCACGAAGTCGCTCCGCCCGCGGTCACAATATGCCCGCTGTCGTCCGCGAACACGATGTTTGGCTCAGGAATAAAATGAACATCGGGAAAGCTTCGGCGGAAGAGATCCGCATAGCCCCAGTGACACGTCGCCGACTTGCCTTTGAGTAAACCTGACGCTGCCAACAGCACCGCACCAGAACACGCCGAATAGATTGTGTTACCCGCATGATATCGCTGTCGCAGCCATTCTTTCAGGTCGGAATAGCGATCTCTTAAATCGTCGTTTGCAGCGAGCCAAAGCTCTGAAACGACAATAATGTCGGCGTTAGATTTCTCGTTGATGGTCAAATCCGGAGCAAACTGGAATGCCATTTCCACACTGAAACGGGTCACGGGAAAGCGACACGATTTTCGGTCGGATCTGCTGTCGGCCGGGTTCGTCGCCGACAAACTCCCGCCAAAGCGTACCCGTCGAAGCGAAGACATCGACCAACCCATAGATCGCGGAGCCCGCGGATTCCGGTAAAGCGACAATCAAGGCCTCAACGTTCGTCGCATCGCGATTTGTCATTTCTCGCCCCCGAAAATGGCACGAAAGGACCGTTTCTGACGAAACTCGATCTAATGCTGGCGAATGTCCAGTCTTAGTTTCCGGAGCGCTGGCAAAGTCTTTCGGGGTGTGTTTTGGCACAGTCGAATGAACGACTTTATGTACAGGAGATACAAAGATGTCTGATACAAATCGCCTGCTTTTTCTCCGTATCGCTCTCGTGGTCATCGGTCTAACGTTTATTTTTGGCATATATACGTTGGGCATCCTCTGGCCATCGGGCTGGGTATGGGGACAGGGATACTCACACTATCTAATGATGATCATGGGAGTGTATGCGACGCTGGGCGTGTTTTTGCTCATCGCTTCAAAAAATCCTTACGCTCATAAGAGCCTCATCTGGTTCACCGTGTGGTCGAGT
>JBARNC010000322.1:0-3320 GCA_049802775.1 Pseudolabrys sp.
GCCTTGTCCTTGCGGCCTTGGTCGCCGAAGGCGAAACGACCGTCCACCGCATCTACCATCTCGATCGCGGATATGAGTCGCTCGACCGTAAGCTGGTGCAATGCGGTGCGGATATCCAACGGATCGCAGGATGACGACGGCTTCACAACCTGGTCCGTTGTTCGTCGGCGTTGACGGTGGCGGCACGGGCTGCCGCGCGCGCCTGGAGGACGCGGAGGGGTGCTTGCTCGGGACCGGCATTGCCGGTCCCGCCGCGCTGCGCATAGGAGTCGACAACGCGCTTGCCGAAGTGGAAAAGGCTTGCTGCGTCGCGCTCGAGGAAGCCGGGCTTGACTCCAACGCGCTGGGTTCCGTGCATGCTGCCGTCGGGCTTGCCGGGGTCGGCCGCAAAGGCGCGCTTGAGCAGCTCGTGCTGCGGCCGCATCCTTTTCGCTCTGTCGTTTACGCTCATGACGCGACGATCGCCTGCATCGGGGCGCATGGCGACCGAGATGGCGGCATCGTCATCGTTGGAACGGGTAGCGTCGGCTTTGCCATTGTGGGCGGACGCGAGGTCAGGGTTGGCGGCTATGGCTTTCCCATATCCGACGAGGGCAGCGGGGCGGATCTCGGGCTGCACGCGATCCGCCTGGCGTTACGGGCCTATGACGAGCGTGCCGTGGGGACCAGCCTCACGCACGACGTGATGATGCGCTTCCACAATGATCCGTTCGAGGTCGTTGCCTGGATGGATCACGCAACGGCCACGGACTATGCGACCTTCGCGCCCCTGGTGATGCGGCATGCGGACGCCGGAGATCCGGTGGCGCGGCGGATCGTCCGGGACGCCGCGGAGCAGATCGACGAACTGGTGCGCCGGCTGTCCGAGTGCGGCGCTTCCCGCATTGCACTCCTCGGCGGGCTCGCATCTTCGATGCAGCCGTGGCTGGCGCCGGATGTCCAGCGCCGGTTGGTTCCGGTCGAAGGCGATGCGGTGGATGGCGCCTTGCATCTCGCCCGGCGTGCCGTCATGAAAGGATAACGTCCGCGGGCCGACGTATCGGAATAGAGCGAATGCCGGCCGCGTTTACGGCATAACCGAGACAGGGTCTCATGCGCACCGAGCAAATCAGCCCACGCTACGTCGAACTCGATTCTTGGTCTGCAGTCGACATGATCACGGCCATGTATGAGGGGCAGCTTGCGGCAGCCGCTGCGGTTCGCAGCGCCCTTGGCGCGATCGCTGCAGCTGTCGAGGACGCGGCGCCGGTGCTGCAGCGCGGCGGACGGATCGTCTACGCGGGAGCCGGCACGTCTGGGCGCATCGGCGTCCAGGACGGGACCGAGCTGCCGCCAACCTATGACTGGCCCGCCGATCGTCTCGTCTTTGCCATGGCGGGTGGACTTGACGCGCTCGTCCGGAGCGCCGAGCAGGCCGAGGATAACGAGGCCGCCGGCGCGCTGGCGATGGCGGACGCGAAGATCGACGCCAATGATGTCGTTATTGGCATCGCAGCGAGTGGCACGACTCCCTTCACGATTGGCGCGTTACGGGCCGCCAGTGCCTCGGGTGCGGTGACGATCGCCGTCGCCAACAACCCGGGCGCTCCGCTGTTCGAGGTCGCGCGCCATCGTATCCTGGCCGACACGGGAAGTGAGGTGATCGCCGGTTCCACCCGGATGAAGGCAGGCACCGCCCAGAAGATCGTGCTGAACCTGTTCTCGACCGCCGTAATGGTGAAGATGGGTCGCGTCTATCGCGGCTTGATGGTGGATATGCGGGCGCGAAACGCCAAGTTGCGTCGACGCGCAGAAGTCATGGTCAGCGAAATCGTCCGCTGTCCTGCAGGCGACGCGGCGCGCTATCTCGAACAGGCAGACGGGGACGTGAAGACGGCCGTCCTGCTCGCCTTGGGAATGGGCCGCAGCGAAGCCGTGCAGCTGCTGCAGCGTCACGGGGGCAATCTGCGCTCTGCCATCAACGCGTTCACGCGCAACGATGGCTGAACCGCGTACCGGAAGCGCGATGGCACGCGAGACCGCCGAAATTCCGGCGGCGGCCGAGCGTCTTCTAGCGCGTCCCAATGTGTTCGCGGCGATCGTCGAACGGATCGAGCAGGCCAAACCGCGCATCATCGTTTTCTGCGGGCGCGGTAGCTCGGGTCATGTTGGCGTTTATCTGCGCTACCTTTTCGAAGTGCGGCTTGGCCTGCTCGCATCCGCCTCTGCACCTTCCGTCGTGACTGCCTACCAGCGGCCTCCGGAATTGCGCGATGCCCTGTTCGTCCTGGTGTCGCAGTCTGGGCGCAGTCCCGATCTCGTCAACGCCACGAAGGTGGCGCGCAAGTTGGGGGCGCTGACTCTTTCCATCGTAAATGATGAAAACTCTCCCGCAGCCGTCGCGTCCGAGCTAGTGCTACCGATCGGCGCAGGAGCTGAACACGCCGTCGCTGCAACCAAGACCGTCGTGCTGTCGATGATCGCCGGGGCGCAGCTGGTGGCGGCGCTGGCGCGCGACGACGATCTGAACGACAGCCTCCAACATCTGCCGCTCCGATTGTCCGGCGCGCTCGCGTGCGACTGGTCGGCCTGGGCGGACAGTGCGGCAGGCGCGGCGGCGGCTTTTGTCGTGGGACGAGGATACGGCCTCGGTTGCGTCCGCGAGATCGCGCTCAAGGTGGCCGAAATCTTGCGGGTCCCAGCTCTCGGTTACAGCGCGGCCGAACTGCGGCACGGGCCGCGCGCATCGATCACGCCGGCAACGCCCGTGCTCGTGCTGCGACAGAACGACCAAGCCGCCGCCAGTGTCGATGAGCTCGTCCGTGACATGGACGACGCGGGTGAGAGGGTATTTATCGCCGGAGGCGCGGCGGGGACGCTGCCCTGGATCGGCGACGGTCACCCGGTTTGCGATCCAGTCCTCATGCTCATCCCGGCCTATCGCGCGATCGAGGCGGCGGCACGCCGGCGAGGCTTCGATCCCGACAATCCGCCCTACCTGAGCAAAGTGACGCGCACATTGTGACGCCGGATCCGAATCCAAGTCGTATCGAGCGGTCGCCGTGTGCCAAGTCACCCAGTACAAGCCTTGATGCGCGGTGGATCTTGAGAATTTCTATAATTCTAAACGTATCGCCAAAATCCTTGCCCAACAAAAAAGCTAGTGGCTCATGCCTTCTGAGATCGAGGGTCCGCCGTCGCTTGCGCGGTAGTCATGTCCGCTTCTCTAATCGGCCGGTTGGGGTCAAGCGCTTTCAGACTATCCATCACGACAGTGTCGATGTCGCTCACGGGCTCGTGCTTCTCTTCGGAATCGGCACCAGGGCCCTTGTATGGGGCTT
>JBARNC010000323.1:0-2601 GCA_049802775.1 Pseudolabrys sp.
CCAGAATGAGTCGCTCGAATGTGTCCTTGTGCGCAGCGACAACGAAGCGGTCGTTGTTAATCTCGACATCGAGCCGATCGAGAAGCCCGAGCAAGTTGCGTGGATCGATCCGATCCATAAGGGCTAAAACAATCCCGCTCACGCGTGTTCGAACAACCAAGGGAGGTAAGGCATGACATCCACCAGTCAGAAAGTCGCTTTCGGTATCGTGGCCGCGTGCGCCGCGCTCGCTGCCCAACCGGCCACCGCTCAGCAGGCCGAAAGCTTTAAGCTCGGCATCGTCACATTTCTGTCCGGTGCGGCGGCGGGTCCCTTCGGCGTGCCGGCACGCAACGCGGCCGAACTGGCGATCGAAACGCTCAATGCTGGCAAGATGCCTGCGCCCTATGAAAAGAAAGGCATCAACGGGCTGCCAATCGAGATGGTGATCACGGATGAAGCCGGCGGCACCACCAAGCAGGTCACCGAATACCGGAACCTCGTCCAGCGCGCCAATGTCGACGCAATTATCGGTTACATCTCCTCCGGCGACTGTCTCGCCATCGCGCCCCTAGCGGACGAACTAAAGAAGCTCACGATCTTCTTCGACTGCGGTACACCACGCATTTTCGAGGATGCAACCTACAGGTATCTGTTCCGTACCGGCGCGCACGCCACCATGGACAACGTTGCGGCTGCCCGCTACCTGCTCGCGCGCAACAAAAACATAAAAACCATTGCCGGAATCAATCAGAATTACGCATGGGGGCAGGATTCCTGGAACGACTTCAAAGCGTCGATGCAGGCACTCAACCCCAATGTGAAAGTTGCGACCGAGCAATTGCCAAAGTTGCTCGCCGGTCAATATGGCGCCGAGATCTCGGCGCTTCTCGTCGAGAAGCCGGACGTCATCCATTCGAGCTTCTGGGGCGGCGATCTAGAGGCATTCATTCTGCAAGGCAAGGCGCGCGGCGTATTCGAGGGCCGCACCGTCGTGCTGACGGCTGGTGAGACAGCCATGTTTCGCCTCGCAACGCAAATCCCGAACGGGACGGTGATCGGCGCGCGCGGGCCGCATGGTGTATTCGCTCCAGATAACGCATTGAACAAGTGGTTTCATGCCGCCTATTCGGAGCGTTACGGCACACCGCCGGTCTACCCCTCTTACAAGATGGTGCAAGCGATTCTCGGGTTGAAAGCAGCGATGGAAAAAGCTGCTGCGGGCAAGCCCGATAAGCCCGCGACGGATGCTGTGGTCGTCGCTTTCGAAGGGCTCTCATATGAGGCGCCGAGCGGCCAGGTGGACATGAAGCTTGGCAAGGGTCACCAGGCGATCCAGGGCATGGCGTACGGCACCTTCAAGTTCGACGCCGCCAAGGGCGAACCCCAATTGGTCGACGTCGTAAGCTATCCGGCCGAATGCGTAAATCCGCCAGAGGGCATCAAGAGTGAGGACTGGATCAAGGGCGGCTTGAAAGGCGCCAAGTGCTGAATACCGGCCAAGAAGCGGCCCGGGCGCCTGTGCCCGGGCCGAACTAAGAGTCGCATCGTTTCGTAGGTTGCGTTGCGCCGGGAACGTGCATCGGTGACTGAGTTTGGTTGCGCTGCGCAACTGTTCACAAGAGTGCAAGAAGCGGCGATGCAGAAATTCTACGCGATCCTCGTCGACGGCACGATCTATTTCTCGTGGCTTTTCATTGTGTCGATGGGACTGACGCTGATCTACGGCGTTATGAAAATCCTCAACATCGCGCATGGTAGTTTCTATGCGATCGGCGCCTACACGGCCGCGTCCGCCGTGGGCGCGTATTTCGCCGGTCACTATCCAGCGGCCGGCAGCTTTCTGCTGCTCATCCTCGCCGGTATTGCAGTGGGTGCGACGGTCGGGCTCGCGGTCGAGCGAGGTCTGCTGAGACCAATGTATGGGCGCGACGAGATCGTGCTGGTGCTCGTCACCTATGCCGCATTTCTGGTGTTCGAGGACCTAATCAAGCTCATCTGGGGCGTCGATCCCTACTTTGCCTACCAGCCTTATGAGCTGCTCGGCCGCGTGTCGATCGGCGGGATCGGATTCGCTGTTTACGATCTTGGCTTGTTCGCACTCGCAATCGTCATCGGCGTCGCGGCCTGGTGGGCGCTGGAGCGCACGCGATCGGGAAAGCTCCTGCGCGCGGTGATCCACGACCGCGAGATTTCGACGGCCATGGGTATTAACGTTGCACGCATGTTCACCGCGACCTTCGTCATTGGCGCAATGCTTGGGGCGCTCGGGGGCGCTATCACGGCGCCGGCGATCTCGGTGGTGCCCGGCATCGGCGTCGACGTGATCGTGCTCGCATTCGCTGTGAGTGTCATCGGTGGACTAGGCAGCGTGGCAGGCGCCGCCATTGGAGCTCTCATGGTTGGGCTTGCGCGCGCCTGCGCCGTCCATTTCCTGCCCGAGGTCGAGTTATTCGTGATCTACGCGGTCATGGCCATTGTGCTTGCATTCCGGCCGCAGGGCCTATTCGGCCGGCCAGCCGCTAGGAAGATCTGACATGCGTACGATCCCCATCCTCACGGTATTCCTCGCGGCAGTTCTCGTCGCCGGACCGCTGATGCCCCTGTGGCTGGTGTTTCTCC
>JBARNC010000324.1:0-3086 GCA_049802775.1 Pseudolabrys sp.
CGCAAGCCCTCGCGGATTTTGACGCAATCCTCGCGCAGGCACCGAACCAGGTCGAAGCCTTGTACAATCGCGGCACTGCGTTGCTCGATCTTGATCGTTTTTCCGAAGCCCTCGAAACATTCGACCGCATGTTGGCGTACGCACCGCAACATGCGAGAGCCTGGCACAATCGCGGTCGCGCTTTGCAGGCACTTAATCGGCACGAGGAAGCAGTTACGAGTTTCGGCAAAACAATTGCCGTCGACAAGGACTGCGCTGACGCCCATTGGAATTCCGCCCTTTCGCTGCTCACTCTCGGCGAATTACGGCGCGGCTTTGCGGAATATGAATGGCGCTGGAAGCGCAGCGGCATGTCCGACACGCGGCGCGGTTACCGCGGCCGGCTCTGGCTTGGCGAATTTCCGCTTGGCCACCGCACCATTCTGCTTCTCGCTGAGCAAGGTCTTGGCGACACGATGCAGTTTATCCGTTACGTGCCGCTACTGGCGCGCGCCGGTGCGACGGTTGTGCTCGAGGTGCAGCCCGAATTGAAATCCCTGCTCGCGCATGTCGATGGCGTGGCATCGTGTCATGCGCGTGGCGAGGCTTTGCCTCCCTACGACGTGTATTGCCCGCTCGGTAGCCTGCCATTGGCACTTAAGACCGAGCAATCGACGATCCCTGCCGAAATCCCCTATCTGCACGCCGATGATGCGCACGTCATAAAATGGCAACCGACCATAGAAGCGCTGCCAGGAAAATGCGTTGCTCTGGCCTGGTCCGGCCATGCCCGTCATCCGAACGACCGCAATCGATCGATTAATCTCAAGATGATCGAGCCATTGTTCGCGCTCGAAGGCATTTCCTTCGTGAGCATCCAGCGCGAACTACGCGAGGACGATATCGCATTATTGGCGCGGCACAAGAACGTCACTCACGTCGGCGACAGACTTGCTGACATGGCCGATACCGCGGCGATCGCTGCGCTCGTGGCTCTCACCATCGCGGTCGATACGTCGGTGGTCCATCTCGCCGGCGCGCTGGGGCGCGATGCGTGGGTGCTGCTGCCTTTTTCGCCTGATTGGCGATGGACGCTCACCGGCGAGCGCAGTCCCTGGTATCCGCAGGCACGACTTTTCCGTCAGCCTGCGGCCGGCGATTGGCCGAGCGTGATCGCGGCAGTACACGACGCGCTACTGCGCGTCGCCATGATGGAATGATCTTGCCGATTAGGCAGCGACGCGAGCAGCAGCGGCGGGAGCCGGCGCCTGAGGATGCGCTTTCAGCCAGTCCCGCGCTGCGCGCTGGGCACAGCCGATCTCCGCATCGCTCATCTGTTCGGCGATCTCACGACGCAACTGAGCGGCATCCTTGTGGCCGCGCATAGCAGCGATGTTAAACCACTTGTGCGCCTGCACCAAATCAACCGCTACGCCCGCCCCCGCGGAATAGACCATGCCAAGGCCGAAGCAATCTTCGGCGTTCGCTGGTTCGGCGCCCCCCGACGCCATTTCTATGCTCGTCATTGCGGCTCCCCTTTTTCCCCGACCGATGCGCCCCCAAGCGACCCGTCGGCACGCCATGTCCCTGTTGCCCGGAACTTTGTCCAAGCGGCGTGATCTTGGTGGGAAAATTTGAATGGTAGTTTAAGTGATGCAATGAATCGAAAATGAACGCGAATCCGCTTGCCTCGATTTCATACCGCATTAGGGCCGCAAATAGCCTATTTGGCTGCCTATTGAGAGATCGCTAACCGATCTCCTTCAGCGGCAGCTAACCACCAATCGATCTCGCCATTGTTCGGCCATGCTCCGCTTGCGTTTCGCGGGTCAGTGCAATTCGCAGCACGGATGGGAATGCGCGGGGACGACAGAAGCAACGTCAACTCGCGCGTGCGCGCTGATTGAAAAGCACCGCCTGGACTTTTGGATCTTTCATGTCGATGCCTTGGCGGAGCTCCAGCCCGAGCGCCATGCCGCGTTTAACCGCGGGCCGCGCTTTCACCGCTTCCAGCCAGCGCTTCAGGTTGGGAAATTGCTCGATGTCCTGACCTTGCCGCTGCCACAGATTGGCCCAGCCAACACAAGCCATATCGGCGATCGAATATTTTCCGGCGAGGAATTGACGATCCTTAAGCCGCATATTCATGACGCCAAAGAGGCGATTGACCTCGTCCTCATAGCGTTTGATCGCGTAATCAAGAGTCTCGCGCGCGTAACGCTTAAAATGATTGAGCTGGCCGGCCATCGGCCCGAGTCCACCCATTTGCCAGAACAGCCACTGATCGACCTCGACTCGCGTGCGCTCATCCGCCGGATAAAACTTTCCGGTTTTGCGCCCGAGGTATTGCAGGATCGCACCTGACTCGAAGACGGAAATTGGCCGCCCGCCCGGCCCTTGCGGGTCGACAATCGCCGGCATTCGGTTGTTAGGGGCGATCTTGAGGAAGTCTGGATTAAATTGCTCTCCCTTGGAGATGTTGACCGGCTTCATCACGTACGCCAGGCCGCATTCTTCCAGCATGATTGAAATTTTGAAGCCGTTCGGCGTCGGCCAGTAATAAAGCTCGATCGGCTTTGCAGATTTGGCCGATCTTTTCTTTTTCGTTTTTACCTTTGAGCCTGACCGCTTACTTTTCCCGCGCGCCATGTCGTGCTCCATCCCGGATTAATTCTTGCAAACAACCGCCCAGACCTAGGCCCGACCGCGCCAATCCGCAACCGCCGCGAAGCTTTAAGCAATGTGCCCTCATGCAATTGCCGGGTGCAGCATACAACCTATGCGAGTTATCCTATTTTACAGGTTGCAGAGTGCGGTCGATTGCTGGAGTTACGTCTGCTGCCGCGCTTACGTCGGACTGGTGTCGGCGCCCTTGCCGCAACTGATATCGACCGCCGACTTGCAACAGCAAACGAGCGCGCCCCGATAAAAACCAAATTGAAAAAAGCCAAGTGCTGGTTAGCGGTGCGTGAGCGGCAGAAGGAGTACAGAGCGGAATGGAATAAAGCACCGCCGGCAAGATTTAAAAGGGAGCCACCTGGCCGAAGTTCTGGAGCGATTGCAACAAGCGGCTCTCAAGTCAGTTTCCAAATAGCGCGCATCAAAAC
>JBARNC010000325.1:0-2681 GCA_049802775.1 Pseudolabrys sp.
CCCTCAAAGATGAAGTGTTGCGTCGACCGGTTGAGATCACCGCCAAAAGTAGACATTTCATCATTACTCGATCATCCCGTCTCATCATTCACTCGATCGTCTCGTTGGCACGGCCAAGTGCGATGCACAGTTCGCGAAAATCAAGGTGGCCGCTGACAGCCACTACTTTGATTTGGCTATGCGGCGCTCAGATCGATGTCCTTGATTGGGACAGTGCGGATACGCTTGCCGGTTGCCGCAAAGATGGCGTTGAGGACCGCGGGCGTCGCCACCGAAATGGTCGGCTCGCCGACCCCGCCCCAGAATTCGCCGTCCGGCATGACCACGGTCTCGACCTTCGGCATCGCGTCGAGACGCATCACCTCCCAGGTATCGAAATTAGTCTGCTCGATGCGGCCGTCGCGCACCGTGCATTCACCGTACAGCAGCGATGACAGCCCGTAGACGAACGAGCCTTCGACCTGGCGAGCGATCTGCTCCGGATTAACCGCGTGACCGCAATTGGTGGCCCCGACCATGCGGTGCACTTTCACGCGTCCCTTATCGACCGAAACCTCGGCGCAGGCCGCGACGTAGCTGGCATTGGCCATGACCTGCGCGATACCGCGGTAAATGCCTTGCGGCGCCGGCGTACTGTAGCCTGCCTTCTCTGCCGCAGCCTTCAACACCGCGGCATGCTTGGGCTTGAGGTATTTGAGGCGAAAGGCGAGCGGGTCATCACCCACGGCGTGCGCCACCTCGTCCATGAAGCCTTCGACATAGAACGCGTTTTGGTTGCTGTTGACGCCGCGCCAGAAGCCCGCCGGTACATGCGGATTGCGCATTGCGTGGTCGATCAGCAAGTTGGGCACGTTGTAGCCGAATGTGCCCTCGGCGCCGCCGGGATTGAGGCTTTGGAAAGCGAGCGGATCCTTGCCGTTTTGCATCCGTGTCGGATTGACCGTCGCCAAAATGGATTGTCCGGCAATGCGCATATGCAGCCCGATCAATTTATTGTCGGCATCGAGCGCGGCTCGCATCCGGCACTGCGAGATCGGGTGATACGAGTCGTGCGTGGTGTCTTCCTCGCGCGACCACAGGAGCTTGATCGGTGTGCCTGGCATCGTTTTGGCGACGGTTACCGCCTGGCGCACATAGTCGGTGGGCGCGCCGCGCCGGCCAAATCCGCCGCCGATGAAGGTCTTGTGCAGATCGCACTTTTCCAGCGGCAGGCCGGCCGCTTGCGCCGCCGCCCTCAGACTGTCCTCGGCCATCTGTGTCGGAGCCCAGACTTCGCAGCGATCGGACGTATACAGCGCTGTGGCGTTCATCGGTTCCATAGTGGCGTGGATGCGGTATGGAAAAGCGTACAGCGCTTCCACCACTTTTGCGGCGCCAGCCAGAGCAGCCTGTACGTCGCCCGTCTGGTTGCCGACGGTAACTTGATTACTGTCGAGACCCTCTTTGAGGAAATCCGCGATCGCAGCGCTGCTGACCTTGGCGTTCTTGCCCTCATCCCATACGACCGGCAGCGCTTCGAGCGCTGTCTTTGCTCGCCACCACGAATCCGCCACCACCGCGACGGCATCGTCTCCGACGCGCACGACGTGCTTGACGCCGGGCATGCCGTGAACCTTCGCATCGTCGTAGCTCTTGAGCGTTCCGCCAAAGACCGGACATGCCGAGATCGCCGCGTAGAGCATTCCGGGCAACCGGACATCGATGCCGTATGTGGTCTTGCCGACAAGCTTGTCCGACGTGTCGAGCCGCTTCAGCGGCTTGCCGGCAATCTTCCAATCCATCGTGGACTTGAGCGCCACGTCCGACGGTGGCGTGAGCTTGGCGGCGGCGGCCGCCACTTTACCGTAGCTGACCGAGCGGCCGGACGACTGATGCGTGATCACACCATTGGCCGCGCTGCACTCGGAGGCCGGCACGTTCCATTGGTTGGCGGCGGCCTGGATCAACATCATCCGCGCGGTCGCGCCGCCCTTGCGGACATATTCATGGGACTCACGGATCGCGCGGCTACCGGTCGTGTTGGATTCGCCCCATACGCGATTGCGTGCGAGATTCTCGCCGGGCGTCGGAAATTCGGTCGTGACTTTCGACCAATCGCAATCTAGCTCCTCGGCAACCAGTTGCGCGAGGCCGGTGAGCGAGCCCTGGCCCATTTCCGACCGCATGATGCGGATAACGACAGTCTCGTCGGGCCGGATCGCCACCCAGGCGTCGACTTCGAGCGAACCATCTGCGGCGTAAACCGCATCGGACTCTGACGGCAGGCTCAAGCCGAGCGCGAATCCAGCGCCTGCTGCAGTCGCGCCGATCATGAAGGAACGCCGATTAAATCTTGGCACATATGTCATGGCCGCGCCTCCTTACGCGTTGTCAGCCGCCGCGTGGATCGCGGCGCGGATGCGTCGATAGGTTCCGCAGCGGCAGATGTTGGTCATCGCCGCATCGATATCGGCGTCGGTCGGCTTGGGTTTCTGCTTGAGCAGCGAAGCGGCCGTCATGATCATTCCGCTCTGACAATAGCCGCATTGCGGCACGTCGAGGTCGAGCCAGGCCTTCTGCACCGGGTGCAGCTTGCCGTTCTGCGCCAAGGCCTCGATCGTGGTGACATTCTTGGAGCCGAGGGTACCAATGGGCACCTGGCACGAGCGCGTGGCGACGCCGTCGATATGCACGGTGCAGGC
>JBARNC010000326.1:0-40331 GCA_049802775.1 Pseudolabrys sp.
CGGTATGGTGGATATGGTCGTGCACCGACATAAATTGCGCACAACTCTTGCTGAATTATGCCGGTTGTTGACCAGGAGTCCGGCGCCAAGCGGCCAGCAGCAATTGCCGGTCCCCGCGCATGCGTGACGCCTAACCGCGTCGCACGCTATACCCATCCCTGTCACCCTGAGGCGCTTACGCGAAGCGCAAGCCTCGAAGGGTGATCGGCCGCCATTCATCGAGGCTTGCTTCGATCGCACCTCGGGATAACGGCAAGAGGCATTCATGACTTCAATAGACTCCCTCGTCTCACGTTTGACTGCGCTGCATCCCAAGCGCATCGACCTGTCACTCGATCGTGTGCAGCGTCTGCTCGCAGCGCTCGGCCATCCTGAGCGAAAATTGCCACCAGTGATCCATGTCGCCGGCACGAACGGCAAAGGCTCTACCATCGCCTTCCTGCGCGCGATCCTAGAGGCCGCGGGCCAGCGCGTGCATGTTTACACATCACCGCATCTAGTGCGTTTCAACGAGCGATTCCGGATCGGCAAATCGGGCGAAGGCAGGCTGGTTTCCGACGAAGAGCTGGTAGTAGCTATGGACGAATGCGAGCTGGCCAATGCGGGTGCACCGATTACTGTGTTCGAAATTACAACCGCGGCGGGGCTCGTGCTGTTTGCACGACATCCGGCAGATGTGCTGCTGATGGAAGTTGGTCTCGGCGGGCGACTGGATGCAACAAACGTCGTCGATAGCCCGTTGGCAACGATAATCACCCGCGTCTCGGTCGATCACATCGATTTTCTGGGTGATCGCCTGGAGAAAATTGCGGCTGAGAAGGCAGGAATCCTGAAGCGTGGTGTGCCGGCAGTCGTTGCCGCGCAACACCGTGAGGTGTTGGCGGTGATCGAGCGACAAGCGGCGAAGCTGAGCGTGCCGCTCAAGATCGCCGGTGAGGATTGGACCGCTACCGAAGAGCGCGGGAGGCTCGTCTATCAAGACGAGACGGGATTGCTCGACTTGCCGCCGCCAAAACTCTACGGCCGCCACCAATTCGAGAATGCCGGTTTGGCGATTACCGCCCTGCGCACGATCAAGCAACTCGGCATTCCGCCGGCTGCATACGATGGCGGCATGGTCAAAGCTGATTGGCCGGCGCGGCTGCATCGGCTCGGACATGGTCCGCTCGTCGACCGCGCTCCCGCCGGCAGCGAACTGTGGCTCGACGGAGGGCATAACCCGGACGGCGGCCGCGTCATTGCGGCGGCGCTCGCCGACCTGGAGGAGCGCGTCTCGCGGCCATTGGTTTTGATCGTTGGGATGCTCGCGAGCAAAGATTGCGAAGGGTTCTTGGGCTACTTTGCCGGGCTCGCCCGTCGCATGATTGCGGTACCGGTGCCGGGCGTTGAGAAAGGGCTAAGCGCAGAGGCGGTGGCAGACACTGCGCGCGCCATCGGCATACCCGCAACGAGCCGCGACAATCTTGCTGAAGCGCTTGAAGCCGCGCGCAAGCTCGATCTTGATCCGTCGCCGCGTATCCTGATTACCGGCTCGCTTTATCTTGCCGGCGAAGTGCTACTCGAGAATGGTACGCTGCCGACCTGAATTAGAACGGCCGGCGCGAGGCCGGCCGTTTGTCCAGAAGTTGTGTTCGCGATCAGACTGCGCCGCTAATCCACTGGTGTAGCTTCTGCTTGGGTGCTGCGCCGACCTGGCGCGAGGCGATCTCGCCGTTCTTGAATAGCATCAAGGTTGGAATCGACATGATGCCATATTTGGCGGCGGTATTCGGGTTCTCGTCGACGTTGAGCTTGACGATCTTGACCTTATTGCCGAGCTGGCCGGCGATTTCCTCCAGCGCCGGCGCGATCATGCGGCAGGGGCCGCACCATTCCGCCCAGAAATCCACGACCACCGGTTCGGCAGATTTCAATACGTCCGATTCGAAGCTGGCGTCCGACACTTTGCCGACGGTCATGGCAACCACCTCTTGTGATTGAGCGGGGAGAATCACCCCCCAAAAATTGCGAGGGCAGGAAACTATGAACGCGGTCCGGTAGCGTCAAGGCACTCTCACGGGGAGGTGACCTGTGCCAGCGCGCCATCCAATACCTGGACGGAAAGCTCCATGAGATCAGGTACTTCAGTCCAGATCAGCGCGGCGCTGACAGGTCGATCCGGATAGAGTTTTTGGAGCACCGCGCGGTAGAGCGCGAGTTGGCGGATGTAAGCTGGCGGCACATCGGTAATTTTCCGTGGTGCAGGCCGGTTCGTCTTGAAGTCGGCGATCAGCACAGCGGCTCGCGTTACCGAAAGCCGGTCGACCTGCCCGGAGACGCGCAATGTTTCGCCGTCAAGGCTGAGGTTTCCGACGATGGGAACTTCGGCGCGGCTGCCGGAGGTAAATAGTTTATGGAAGCGCGCATCGTCGAGCACGAGCATCACTTCGTCGGCCAGTTTGACGCGCTCCTGGGGCGGCAGGTTGCCGCCGGCTCGGACGAGATAATCGTCGGCCACCTTCCGGCGCCGGTCTGCGGAAATATCCGGCAGCGACTGCAACAGGCGGTGAGCCAGCGAGCCCCGCAGCAGTGCTTGCGCAGCGCCGCCGGTCGAAGCACGGCGGCCTTCGTCGACCATGATGCTTGAAGGCGTGATGGTGCGCACGGCAGTCCGCGCCGGACTGGCATCAACCGTCAGCCAGCGCGGCACAGAACTAAGCCCGGCCGGGGCGAGCGCCGGCTCCCTCTGTTTGTACTGTTCTGGTGCCGCACCTTTACGAAAACGTAGCACTTCGCCGTCGTCGTCATCCGCCGGCTCACGCACGCAATCGTCGCGCAGCTCCTCGTCGACCCGCTGATACCAGCAGCCGTCGGGGATCTTGCGCTCACCTTGCGTACCGCAGATCACCAGCCGCTCCTTGGGGCGTGTCATCGCGACGTACAACAGCCGCAGATATTCGTCACGTGCCGCCGCTTGCGCCCGCCCGCGCGCATCTGCCATCGCGCCGACGTCGTTACCGCGCGCGGTCGCCCAGACTAATTCGCCGGTCGCAAACTGCAGCAGACGTGGATCGCGCGGGCCGGTTGGCGGTGTCGTGGTATCGGCAAGGACGACCGTGTTGGCCTCAAGGCCCTTGGCGCCGTGCACCGTCATTACACGCACTTCGTCGCGCGCCATTTCCATGTCGCGCTGCACTTCACTCTGCGCCGCGCGTAGCCAGGGCAGGAAGCCTTGCAGCGACGGTGTCTCCCGCCGCTGATAGTCGAGCGCGAGATTGAGGAATTCGTCGAGCGCGTCGTTAGCTTCCAGTCCGAGTCGGGCGAGCAGTTTCGCGCGACCGCGCTTTGCGCCCAGCACATGCATGAAGAAGCCGAAGGGTGTGAGCCGGTGTGCGGCCTGTGCCAATTCGTCTAGCGTATTTTTTGCTACGGCAAAGTCCGCATCGTCCTTCGCCTTGATGCCCAAAGCAGCGCGCAGCGATGTCTTTCGGTCCCAGGCGAGCGCAAACAATTGTTCTTCATTGATACCGATCAGCGGGCTCTTGAGTACGCTGGCGAGCGCCAGATCATCGTCCCGCAGTAACAGCGCGTCGGCGAGCGCCATCAGGTCCATCACCGCGATGTGTTCAGTGAGCACGAGCCGGTCGGCGCCGGCCACCGGCAGGCCGAGATTCTTGAGCGCGCGGATGATCGCCTCGAACAGCGGCCCGCGCTGACGCACCAGCACCAGCACGTCGCGTGCCGGCAGGCCGCGCGACATCCATAATTTCACATGCTTGGCAATGCGCCGCGCAAGCAGAACGCGCGGGCTTTCCTCGCTCTCGGTGTCAAAGGGCGCGTCCCAGCCCTCGATTTCCTTACGCTCGGCCGGTGCGATCAGCGGCCATAGCTCGACCAGGCCAGGCGCGGCGCCCGGCAGCGATTCATGTGGCGGAATGCCAGCCTCGTCGCTGGTGACGCTAAGATAGGTCTCGCGCGCGCGAAACACTTGGTCGACTCCACCGAGAATGGCAGGCCCGGAGCGGAACGAATGGCGGAAACGCAGATATTTCCAGCCCAATTCCGGCCGGTCGAACTGACCGGAAAATTCGCGCCGCATTTCATCGAAAGCGCGCGGCGCCGCGCCCTGGAACGAAAAAATCGACTGCTTCTCGTCGCCGACCGCGAAGATCGTGCGCCTCGTGTTCGGCCGCGCGCCGCCGGGGGCAAACTCTGACACGATGGTGCGCACGATGCTCCACTGCTTCGGGCTGGTGTCTTGCGCCTCGTCGATCAGTACGTGGTCGATGCCGAGATCGAGCTTGTACAGAACCCAGGCCGCTGAGGAGCGCATGAACAGCGCGAGCGTCTTGTCGATCAGGTCTTCGTAATCGAGCAGCGCGCGGCGTTCTTTCTCCTTGAGGTATCGCGCGATCACTTCGGCGGCGATGGTGACCAGCGCGCGAGTGCGCTCGCGTGCTGTGATCGCGCGTTCACGCCCGATCAGCTTGCACACGCGGTCCTGTTCGTTGACGAGCCGAGCGAACCATTCAGGATGTCTGTCGGCGAGCTTCTTGGTGATGATGTTCTTGCGCGGCTCGAGTTCGGTGGTGCAGAAAACCTGGAGATAGTTGCTAATACGCGCGCGTCCCGCCGCATTGCGCGCGCTTTGTAGTGCTGCGACATGCTTCTTGTCATTGGCCGAGCCAGACTCCAAAATCTCAATGAGCGTCGGCCAGTCCGACGCCGGGATCAGAGAATTCGAGAAAAACTCCCGCTCGACCGATTCAGGCGTATCTTTCGGATCGAGGCCGAGTTTGCCCGATAATTCCACCATCGCCGCGTCAACGCTGCCGACACGCTTGATCCAGGCCTCGATCGCGTCGCGTTGCTTGATGGCGTCGCCCACCACCTCCTTGAAGGTCTGATCGGCGGCCACCACGATGGCGGTGGCAAGCGCTTTGCCAAGCGCGCTTTCCGGCTGGGCGGCGGCTTCCAGAAGCACTTGTAGCATTAGTATGTCGAGCAGCTGCGTGGTGGCGGCTTCGTCGAGCACGGCGAAGCGGGCAGCCACGTTAGCCTCGAACGGGAACTGATGCAGCAGCCGCGTGCAGAAGGCGTGGATGGTCTGGACCTTCAATCCGCCCGGTGTCTCCAGCGCCGAGGCGAACAGGCGGCGCGCCCGCGCGCGCCGTTCGGCGTTCGGCTCATGACCGGTTGAAAGCGTAATCTCGTTTTCAAGCGCGGCATCATCTAGCGTCGTCCATTTCGCCAGACGGTTGAAAACCTCGTTCGCCATGTTGGCGGCAGCGGTCTTGGTGAAAGTGATGCAAAGGATGCTGGCCGGATCGACGCCGCGCAGCAGCAGGTTGATAACGCGCTGCGCCAGCACGTAAGTCTTGCCCGAGCCCGCGTTGGCCGAAACGAAAGCCGAGATGTCGGGATCGGCGGCGTCGATCTGCACTGCACGCACGTGCTCGGGAATTTTACGCTTGTCGGTCATATCTCGATCTCATCCACGCCGCCGGTGAGCGACCATTCCTTCACGCGCGCGAGGTGGTCGTAATCGCCGTAGTGCGTCTTCCACATCGGATGTACTAGCGAGAGATAGGGCGTCTCTTCGTTCTCAAACGTTTCAGCCAACTCCCTCAATCGTCTCATCGCGTGGTCGGCCTGGCTGTTGGCGTCGCCCTCTTTGAATTCGATGGGACAGGGGATGCCGGGCTCGGCGCCGCCTTTGAGCAGCACATAGGCGATTTCACCCACCGGGCCGGGCGCGAGGTCGCCGAATTTTCCCGCCCGCAAAATCGCAGCTTCCAGCGTCAATTGCGGCGCCAACCCCGTGCGCACCTGCTTTTCGGTGCGGGCGCTGCCGGTCTTGTAGTCGAGAATGGCGTAGTCGCCCGCGCGCTGCTCGATGCGGTCCGCGACGGCGGAGAGCGTGAACTCGCGCTGCCCGACGGGAAATTTCAGCTCGCCGCGGATCTCGGCGTGCAGTGCGGCAAGGCTGGCGCGCCGCGCGCGGTCCCATTGCGCGAACCATTCGGCGATGCGTTGGAAGCGAGGCCACCAAAACGCGCGTGCCTCCGGAAAATCCGCAAGCGGGGCGAAATATTTTTCGCCGAGCGCACAAAGTTCCTTCAGCGGATCGGCCGGCGGCTTTTGCGCAAACATCTTGGTGTAGTCACCGATCGCCCCATGGATGATGGTGCCGCGATCGCGCGCGCCCGGAGCGGTGTCGACCGGATCGAGCGGCTGCAGGCGGAGAATATGTCTGGCGTAGATGGTGTATGGGTCGCGCAGCCAGTCTTCGATGGCTGTGACGGAAAGCTTTGCGGGCCGCGCCGCGAGCGGCGGCTTGGGCGCCGGACGGGCGACGGGTTTCACTTGCTGCGGATGGTCGATTGCGCGTGCGAGCTCGATATAATTTTGGCCGCGCGCGCATACACCGTTCCAGCGATCGCCGACAAGTGCGGCAATGCGCTGCACGAAGCGCGAGGTAACGGTCGGCGCGCCGGCGATTTTGGAGGCGCGCGTAAGGATGACCTCCGGCGCGCCGAGTGCCTGCGCGAAGTCGTGGGCGGAAAGCCCGATGCGCAACTCCGGCAGATTGAGTCCGAGATCGCGTCGCATTGGCCGGCTGAGCCAGGGATCGCTGCGCGTCTCCGGTGGCCAGCTGCCTTCGTTGAGCCCGCCGAGAACGACACGGTCGATGTTCTGCAAGCGCGCTTCCAGCGGGCCGAAAACGCGCACGCGCACATCGGGATTTTCCGGCCGCCGCACCATGCGGTCGGCGACGGTGGCGTGGAACAGCTCGGCATAGTCGCCACGCGCGACCGCGAGGCCGGCAGCGGAGGGGCTCTCGATCAGTTTTTCAAAGGTGTCGGCCAGCGCGGTGCCGTCATGGCCGGCAAACGCCGCGGTCTCGCCCTTGCTATCTTCGCTTAGCGCGGCGACAACGTCGCTATGGCATTTGGCCAGCGTGGCAAGCGGATACGCAGTGTCTTTCAATGTTTCCATCGGGGCAAGCGCCGCGGCCAGCTTGCCGATCAGCGCGCCAGCTGCATCGAGCTCATCGGCGGCGATCAGCCAGCGTGGATCGCTCCGATGCATGTCCTCGCGGTTGTTGCGGAAAGTCTTGAGCGCATGCGCGAGGCCGCTTGTTCCCGGCCGCGGCCGCGGGCCGCGCAGGATTGCGCGCTCTAGCCCCGCAATCGCCGCGTGATGCGCACCGGGCGAAGCTTGCAGCCGCAGCAGCGGATGCTTGAGCAAGGCCAGCAACGTGATCGGCTCGAGACCGCCGAGCGCACCTTCAGCAGCGAGCCGAGCGAACACGCCGGCCGAAGTATCGGCGAGCGAATCGCCGCCGGAGTCGTCGACCGGCACCCGCCAGCGTTCCAGCGCGGCGACCACGCGGCGCGCCAGCGCGCGATCGGGTGTCACCAGCGCGGCGGTTTTGCCCTTGCATTCGATTGCTTCGCGCAAGGCGACCGCGATGGCGAGCGCTTCTTCCTCGGCATTCGCCGCCTCGATCATGGCGACCGACCTGAGCCCGTTTTCCGCAGTACCCTCGAATTCTTTTGTCTGGACGCGCGCCTGCCAATGCTCGGTGGTGACGGCGGGACGCAGCGCTTCCGACACCAGTCGTTCACGCCCATGAGCTTCGGGCACGTGCAGTTGCCCCACGTCGCCGCGTTCAATGCCGATGCGATCGAGCAGCGCATGCATGGCGAATTGCGGATGGCCGGCGGCGGGCGCGCCGTCGTGACTTTTGTCCTCGTCGGTGCCGGCGATGAGTGCCCACGAGGTATTGTCGAGATCGGTGTCGAGACCCGGCAGCACCACGGCACCATGCGGCAGCGTGGCAATGGTCGCGAGCAGCTTGGCGGTCGCCGGCATCGAGCCGGTTGATCCGGCAGCGATCACCGGCGCACCGCTGTTCGCGAGGCGCTTGGCTTCGGTGTCAATCAGCAGGTCGCGTCGTTCAGCGGCTTCGATGACGCCGCGTTCGTTGCGCAGCGCTGGCCAGGCGTCACGCGCGATCTTCAGGAACCGCAGCGACAACTGCCAATATGAATCGAGCTCGTCGGGCACCAGGCCGTCGAGCTTTTCCCACGCGACCTGCCGGGTGGTTATGTCGTCAATTAGGTTGGCGAGATCGTCGGCAAGGCCCAGCGCGGCGGACGGCGTATTGGCGATCAATGGCGAGCCTTGTGCGCCGCGTACCCCCGGTGAATTCGCCCACTTCAAGATGAGTTCGGCCAACAGCAGCCGGCGCTCAAGCGGCTCGACCGCTTTCGGCAAAGTGAGCGCGGCTTCAGCTAGTTCGGCAGTGGCCGCTTCGGCGAAAGCGATCTCATCTTCGTCGAGATCGCCGAGCGCGACGATTCGGGGTAGGATGGCGGCCTCGCCACGGAGCCTATCGAGGAAAACGTCGCGCGCGAGCCGGCAGGCGCGCCGCGTCGGCAGATAGAGAGTCGCGCGCGCCAATTCGAGCGGATCATTCGAGACCGGAAAGCCAGCCACGAGCTTTCCCGCGCGCAGCGCATCGATCAGTACCGGTAAAAACGGCGCCGAGGCGGGAATGTTGAAAACGTGAGGCTTTTCGGGAGGCATAAGCGAATCATACACGCTTACGCGCGCTGCTCATCAACTTGTACCCGCCCGGATCGCGGCTTCCGTGTCGGCGATGGCCTCGGGTGTGCCAACATGCATCCAGAGACCCTCCAGCCGCAGGCCGTGAAGACGTCCGGTAGCTGCGGCGCGGTCGAAAAGTGCGGTAAGCGGGAACTCGCCTTGCGGAGCACTCTTGAACAGAGCGGGCGATAGAATTGCAACACCGGCATAGACGAAGGGTGCGGTCTCCTGTGCGGCGCGCTTGCGCAAACGACCATCGGCCACCATGGCGAAGTCGCCAGGCCCAGCATACCCAATATTGCCGGCCGTGGGCGCCAGCAGCAAAAGCGCGTCCATTGCGACAGGGTCGAAGGCGCCGGCAAGTCGCGCTAGATTGGGCTCCTCGTCGATCCAGAAGGTGTCGGAGTTGCTATGGAAGAAAGGTGCATCGCCCAGCTCGGGTAGGGCTTTTTTGACGCCACCGCCGGTGCCGAGCAATAGCCCACGTTCGTCAGAAATAACGATTTGGGGATGTTTTCGATGCTCCAGGTGTTGCTGCATCTGGTCGACGAAGTGATGCACATTGACGACTGCGCGTTCAACGCCAGCCTCCACGAGCCGATCGAGCACGTGGTCGATGAGGGCCTTGCCGGCAACCTTCACCAGTGGCTTTGGCATGTTGTCAGTGAGTGGACGCATACGTGTGCCGAGCCCGGCAGCCAGCACCATGGCGTGCCGCGGAACGACTCTTGTTGTCGGTGCGGCCATACATCAGACTTTCAGTGGCGGCACATTGGCGCGATACCAGGCCGCGAGAGGCGCCAGCGCGGGGTGTACCAGGGAGCGCTGCAGATAGGTCCATACCCGTGGGAGATGACGCAAGTATTGCGGCTTGTGGTCGCGCCGTTCCAGCCGGGCGAAAATGCCGAGGATCTTTGATGCGCGTTGCGCGGTCAGTGTCGCATAGGCGCGCGCGAAAGCCGGAGCGTCGAAGGCGGCATCGGCAGATCGGCGGGCGCGCGTGTATCGCGACAGCAGTCCGATCTCCATCACTTCCGGCACGTCCACACGCGCGTCCTGTAATAGCGAGGCGACGTCATATGCGGCCGGGCCCATCACCGCATCTTGAAAGTCGAGCAGGCCGATGCGAGCGGTGCCCTCGCGCTCCGGCAGCCAAAGAAGATTTGGCGAATGAAAATCGCGCAACACCCACGTCTGCGTGTCATCCGTTATCGGCAGGAGCGCTTCGCGCCACAACGCCCGGTAAGCCTCGCGCTTTGCGTCCGTGATCCTGGTTTCGAGCTTGGGCAGATACCAATCGAGCAACAACTCTACTTCGATCAGAAATGCTTCCATGTCGTAAGGCGGTATTCGGTAGTCGACGCCCGGCTGGACCGGCACCACACTCGGCAGTTGCTCACGATGCAATTTGGCGAGCAGATCGGCTGCCATCTCGTAACGCGCTTCGATCGGTACTGGCGAATCGCCTTCGACAACCAGTTCGTCGCCGAGGTCCTCGATCACCAATAAGCCGGCCTCGCGGTCGGCCGCAAAGATTGCGGGTGCCGAGAAGCCTTGCCCGCGCAGCGCCTGGGCCATCGCAATGAACGGAGTCACCGTTTCGGCCAAATGCGCGATTGCGCTGTAGGACTTGCCATTACGCACGGGAGGTCCATCCGCGCGTTTCGGCCAGTTCATCAACATATAAGTCGCACCGTCACGCGTAAGCCGCTCGTAACTCCGCGTCGAGGCGTCGCCCTGGATGCGCCTACGCTCAGCTCGGCCAAAGTCGGAACGATCAAGGAACCGCCGGATCGTGATGATGCGCTCAACCCGCCGTGCGAAGCTGCCGTAGCCGGTGATTTGGACGTTTCGCGCATTCGGCCCGTGCGTTGGCTCCAAGGTCAAAGCAATCTCGAGTCGGTCGGCTGGTAAAAAGCCGGCGGCGCGATCGGGCCACTCCATCAGAGTGACCGCGCCCTCGGGCACATCATCTAAACCGAGCTCGGTCAGCTCAACCGATCCCGACAAGCGATAAAGATCGGCATGAACAACCGCGAAACGCGGCAGCGTGTACGTCTGTGTCAGCGTGAATGTCGGGCTCGGCACCTCGATGGTGTCGTCGCCCGCGAGATAGCGGATAAAAGCGCGGGCAAACGTAGTCTTGCCGGCACCAAGATCGCCGGACAGCGTAATCACATCGCCAGGTTCGATCACGGCGGCGATGTCCGTCATCAGCCGGTAGGTGGCTGCTTCATCGGCTAGCGACGTCGTGAAACTATAGCCGCCGGAACTGGAGAAAAACATCGAATCATCCGTTACAGATTGCCACCTTATAAACGGACGGTGCCGTCCCGCGCCAGAATCGCATTTCATAAGAATGCGGCGGCGCGCGGCTTTTGCTTCTACGCCGCAGTCTGTTTCTCGATATGCTCGACTGGAAACACACAGGTCACGGTGGTCCCTTGACCGGGAGCGGAATCGATAGCCACCGTTCCGCCGTGCAATTCGACAAAGGAGCGCACAAGCGAGAGTCCAAGACCAGGACCGCGATGTTGCGAACCCTTTGCATCGGTCTCGAACCAGTCGAACACCTTGTCTTTTGCCTCTGGCGGGATGCCCGGTCCCTGATCGGTCACACTGAAAACTACGGCGTTCGGCCGCCGCTCGGCCAAAAGCGTGACTGTTCCGCCGCCAGGGGAAAAACCGACTGCGTTGGACAATAAGTTGAACAAAATCTGGCGCAAGCGCCGCTCGTCGGCGGTGAAGCTGCCGATATTGGACCGAGCGCGGATGTCGAGCGTAATGCGGTTGTTGACCAGACGATCCTGCACGCCTTCCGCGGCTGCTTCCATGCTGGCGCGGATGTCGACATCGCCCAGATTCAGCGTCATGGCCCCGGCATCGATGGTGGCGAGGTCGAGAATATTGTTGATAAGCGCCAGCAGCGCATTTGTTGAGGCGGTGATATAGCCGAGATATTCGCTTTGTTTCCGGGTCAACGGTCCAAAAGCAGGGTCGCCAAGCAAATTCGCAAAGCCGATGATGTTGGTCAACGGCGAACGCAACTCATAAGACACGTGATGCACGAAATCGACCTTGATCGAGTCAGCGGTTTCGAGCGCCTCGTTGCGCTCGCGTAATGCGCGCTCGACGTTGACGGTGTCGGTCCTGTTCTGGAACGTGACCAACGTGGCGCCATCGGGCAATGGCATGGTGGCGAGATCGAGCACCGCGCCGTCGCGCCGCTCGATGCGCGCACTGATCAGTTCTCGATTGTCGATTGCGGTCACAGACGCGCGAAGGTTCCGCCAGACAGCGTTATCGTCGTGTAACGCCTGGCACCATGCAGTCACCAATTCGACATGCGGATGCTGATCGAGCGCCTCGGGCGATAGCTTCCACATGTGCTGGAACGCCGGATTGTGTAATCGGACGCGGCCATCGCTCCCGAACACCGCCACAGCCTCGGCCAAATGGTCGAGTGTTTCGCTCTGTACCTTGATGAGCGCATCGTAGCGACGGTACATGTCCAACCGCTCGGTAACGTCATCATAGAGATACGTGACCCCACCTTCCGGGTTGGGCGTGGTGACCACCCGGAGCGCACGTCCGTCCGGCAAATGCCACATGTGCTCCTTCGGCTCGATGGCACGGTACGCCTCATACAACTCCTGTTTCCATTGCCGGAAATCCTGTTCCTCAGGCAGCTTGCGTTTGCTGCGAAACGTATCGAGCACCGCTGCATCGGTTGGCGTCTGGTCGAGAAAGCCGGCGTCAAGTTCAAACAGCGAGCGGAACGCGGCGTTGTAGAAGGTAAGTTTACGGTCGACATTGAAGACAGCAACGCCGGTTGCCAGCTGATCGAGCACACGGCGGTGCGCCTCGGCCATGCGCGCGACTTCGTCATGCATGACTTCGACCTCTGTACGGTCGATCGCAATGCCCGAATTGCCAGCTCGGCTCGGCGCATCAACGACCTCAAAGATGCGGCGCCCGCCCGCTGCGATTGCTGGCAATTTGCCGATGTATGTCTCGCCGGCGATGCGAGCGCGGGAGAGTTCCGTACGCGCGGCTTGGTCGAGCAATTCCAGCCGGCGCGCCACAGCATCGACCGGATTCTCGGCCTCCACCGCGCGCGCATAAGCCGAATTTACGAAGACCAGCTGGCCGGCGTTATCGCGGGCCCATACGGGGGCAGGTAACGCATCAAGCAGCGCCTTCATAGTTTCGACGTCGCTCAGCAGCTGATCGTGTCGAGCGGCGAGATTCAGCAGTTCTTGCTCAATGCCACTGACATCGCGCAGGCGCAGCACTGCACGGCCGCCGATAGCACGCCCCTCTACCTCTATTGGACGTCCGGCGCGGGTCGTGAGTGTCATTACAAAGCCGCGACCGTCGCGGCGTAGAGTATCTACCGCCTGTTCCATGCGGCGTGCATCCGCGGCTTCCAGCCAAATACCGAATGCGAGCACCCGTTCTGGTATACCGCCGGGCGCGATCATCACGATGTCGCCAAGAATTTCCGGCTGCTCGGCGGCCGCCGCCCACGTCACCAATATCTGCGGCTCCGACAGCAACAGCGCTTTGAGCCGATCGGTCTCGGCCTGCAACGCGCCAATCTCTTCACGTGTATCTATCTCGATGCGGTCGCTGGCCCTGCGCGCGCGAAGTATAACGACGCTTGCGAACAGGGCCAAACCAAGTAAGGCGAGGATTAGCGTGAGTAAGGTGATTTCCTTCCCACGAAGCACTGCAATAGCGCGATGAATAGCATCGGCTGCGGTCGCGCCGAGGCGCACATCGGCGTGAGCCGTCGAGCAGGACAATATGAAAAGTTTTACGGTCACGAAGGCGACGAGGAATCCGCCCCGCCGCGGACGAGAACGCAGCCTCTCGTTCTCCGTCCGGATTGTCTCCGGCATTCAGGCAGGCCCCAAGGATGCGGGCGGCGTCCGCCACGCCGTTCCGCGAATCGATCGACTTTACCCCCAAGGGGAATCGTGCCGAAAGAGTCCAGACCGTGAACGGCCCCTACTGGAACCCGGCTTTTCTGTTTCGGCGCGCTTGACCATCATCGATGTTTATGCGGCCAAGCGCGACAGAGACTGTCCGCTTGGTCTCGGCAAGCGCCGGCGGGACCACGTCATGGACCAGCGCAGGTAGCGGCAGCTCGTCGATGTTCTCGGCAGGCATGTTAACGGGCCGAACTCTCGCCTCAACTACCGGTTGAACCGAAACCGCCGCCTCCGCGCGTGGTTTCATCAAGCGATGCGACCTCGAATATGTGCCCGCGTACAACCGGAGCGATCACCAGTTGAGCGACGCGCATACCCCGGGTAATCGTCACCGGTTCGCTCCCAAGGTTTATAAGCAGCACCTGGATCTCGCCCCGGTAGTCCGCATCGATGGTTCCCGGAGAGTTGAGCACAGTCAGCCCGTGTCGAGCGGCGAGGCCGGAACGAGGCCGCACTTGAGCCTCGGTTTCTGCCGGTAGCGCGATCGCAATGCCGGTCGGAAGAAGCGCGCGGCCACTGGGCAGGATCACGAGCGGAGTGGCCGCCGGTACTGCAGCGAGCAGATCAAGGCCCGCGGCGTGAGCGCTCTGATACGAAGGCAGCGGCAAATCCTTGCCGTGCGCAAGCCGCATCACTCGGACTTCAGCAATAGCCTCGTCCGTAACCCTCTTTAATCGGAGATTTAACGCCATCACACCTTGGCTCTTCGACGGTTGCGAGAATGATAGCCTAGCCGCAGTAACCGAAATCTAGAACCTCGACAGCCAAAACATCTGTGCGTAATTCAGTGTTCGCACTACTTCGCAAGCACGTTGGCGATGCGGGCGATCAGCATGGCGGCTACTTCATCTTTACTCTGGGGCGGCCACGTTTCAACACCAGATGCGTGCACAAGTGTAATGGTGTTGCGATCGCCGCCCATCACGCCTGACTGCGGCGAAACATCGTTTGCCAGGATCCAGTCGCAGCCCTTGCTAGCGAGCTTCGCCTTGGCATTGGTAGCGATATTCTCGGTTTCGGCGGCAAACCCGATTACCAGTTTTGGCCGCTGGGTTTTTCGCTTAGCGATGGTGGCAAGAATATCGGGATTCTCCACGAGCGAAAGCTCGGGCGTCGTCTTGCCCGCTTGCTTCTTAAGTTTCTGTTCTCCGGCATTTGCAACGCGCCAATCGGCGACGGCCGCAGCGAAGATCGCAACATCCACTGGCAGCGTGCGCTCGACTGTTTGCAGCATTTCGCGCGCAGTCTCGACTTTGATCACTTTAACACCGGGCGGGTCGGGCACAGTTACCGGGCCACTCACAAGCATGACGTTAGCCCCTGCTGCGGCAGCGGCCGCCGCCAGGGCATGGCCCTGCTTGCCGGACGAGCGGTTGGCGATGTAACGCACCGGATCGATTGGCTCGTGCGTCGGACCGGAGGTGATCAGCACGTGCTTGCCTTGCAGCGGTTGCACCATTTCCGACGTAAGAAATTTCTCTGCTGCAGCAGCGATTTCCAGCGGCTCTGCCATTCGGCCGAGACCGCGCTCATGCGCCTCCGCCATCTCTCCTTCGCTCGGGCCGACGAGGGCAACGCCATCGGCAATGAGCTGCGCCAAATTACGCTGCGTTGCCTTGTTGGCCCACATGCGTGGATTCATTGCCGGCGCCAAAAGAATTTTCGCGGTTGTTGCCAACAGCACTGCGGTCGCGAGGTCGTCCGCATGGCCGCCCGCGAGTTTCGCCATCAGGTCGGCCGTCGCCGGTGCAACCACGATCAGGTCGGTCTCGCGTGCAAGCCGAATATGTCCAACATCGAATTCGCCAGCGAGGTCGAACAGGTCGGTGAACACGCGCTCGCTGACAAGCGCACCCGCCGACAGTGGGGTGACAAATTGCTCGGCGGCTTTCGTCAAAATGCAGCGCACGGCAATACCGCGCTCCTTCAACCGGCGGATGAGATCGAGCGATTTGTAAGCGGCGATGCCGCCCCCGATGATCAGTAGGACCCGCTTTGTGTCGGCCGGCACGGCAGGACGAGAGATTCGCGCGGACGCTTTTGCCGGCGGCGAGGGCGGTTCGACGCGGTCGAGCGCTTCGCGTCCGGTTTCCTCGGCGGCCTCGCGCAAGATGGTTCGCACCTCGTCTTCGACCGAGCGGCCGGTCCGTGCCGCGCGCAGGCGCAGCAGCTTTTTGAGCCGTTCATCGAGCTGGCGAACTGTAAGCGAGGCCATGAAATCCTCTTTAATCAAAATACCTTAGGGCCAAATTGATTGCACTGCAATCAGTGCAATCAAACCCCGAAAATAATTTTTCAAAATGCTTCCCTTGACTGAACAGGTCGGTCTGTGTATTGAACCAAATAGTTAATTAACCGAATGGTTCAATTCGATGACAACAGATCGCCTCAGCGCAACCTTCGCAGCCCTCGCTGACCCGACGCGGCGCGCAATTCTTGCGCGGCTCGCTCTCGGTGAAACCTCTGTGTTGAAGCTTGCCCAGCCATTCGACATGAGCCTGCCGGCGGTCTCCAAGCATCTGAAAGTGCTCGAGCGCGCCGGCCTGATCACCCGCAGCCGCGACGCCCAGATGCGGCCATGCCGAATCGAGGCAGCCGCGCTCAAGGAAGCGGACGACTGGCTCGAGGAATACCGCCGGCTTTGGGAAGAGCGCCTCGATCGACTCGACGATTACCTGCGTGTTCTACAAGCGAAGGAGAAGAAACGTGGCCGCAAAAAATAGCATCGACCTCGAAACAGACCCGCGCTCGATCATTGGCACACGCGTGTTCGACGCGCCGCGTGATCTGGTCTTTTCGGCGTGGACCGATCCCAAGCACTTGGCGAAATGGTGGGGTCCGAACGGCTTCACCACCACGACACATTCATTCGAATTCCGGCCGGGCGGCAGCTGGCGCTTCGTTATGCACGGGCCAGACGGCCGCGATTATCAGAACCGCATCACCTTCGACGAAATCGTGCCGCCGGAACGCATCGTCTACCGCCACAGCGGCGGCGCTGACGTTGAGCCTGTGCAGTTCACCCAGACCGTGACCTTCGAGGGTCTCGGCAACAGTCAAACCCGCCTGACGTGGCGCGGCAAGTTCCCGTCGGCCGGGGAACGGGCCCGCGTCATCAGGGAATACAGCGCCGACAAGGGCTTGGTGCAGACCATGGCACGGCTCGCAGACTACGTGGCAGCACTCGCCGCGGAGGGCGCATAGATGTCTGGGTCCCGGATATCAGGACAACGCCCGGAGCGCAGTGCGCAGTTCGCCCGGGCCGCCATGCGGAATCAGTCGATCGATTTCGGCATGGGCCCGCGCCCACAACGGAAACGCCTTGGCGAGCAGCACGCGGCCAGCCGCGGTGATTGTCAGACGACGGCTGCGTTTATCCTCCTTGTCGACCGAAATCTTCACCAGTCCGCGGCGTTCAAGTGGTTTGAGGGCCGCGGTGAGCGTCGTGCGGTCCATGGCAAGCAGCGCCGCAACGCTACCGATGTTTGGCGGTTCCGGCCGGTTCAGCGACGTCAGCAGGGAGAACTGCCCATGCGTGAGATCGAGTGGGCGGAACACCTCGTCGAAGCGCCGTGCCAGCGCGCGCGCCGCCCGCTGCACATGCAGGCACAGGCAGGTGTCACGCACCTGGTGTGTCGCGGAAAGCGGTAATTCATGACGGGTTGACATAGAGCACGATATGTTGATATCAACCTAATTGTCAACAACAGGAACTGAAGGAGCACGAGTTATGCAAGTGCAATCCTATTTGTTCTTCGATGGCCGATGCGATGAGGCGATCGCGTTCTACAAAAAGACGCTCGGCGCTGAGGTCAACATGCTGATGCGCTGGAAAGACAGCCCGGACAAATCCATGTGCTCGCCCGGCAACGAGAACAAAGTCATGCATGCCTCGCTCATGATCGGTGAAACCAGGGTCATGGCTTCGGATGGCCGCAATACCGGAAATCCGGAGTTCAAAGGCTTTGCGCTCTCGGTCAACGCGAAGGATGAGGCCGATGCGGATCGCCTTTTCAATTCGCTGTCCAATGATGGCAAAGTGATGATGCCACTCGGCAAGACATTCTTCTCGCCTCGCTTCGGGATGACGACTGACAAGTTCGGCGTGAACTGGATGGTCATCGTTGAGCCCTGAACTACTAGATAACGAGAGGAGAACTGCATGGCCGGTGACTTTGTCATCTCGCGCGTATTCGACGCGCCGCGTGATCTGGTGTGGAAATGCTTCACCGACCCAGAGCGTATGAAGCAGTGGTGGGGCCCGAAGGGTTTCACTGTCATTGCTTCGAAGATGGATCTGCGGGTGGGCGGGACATACCACTATGGCATGAAGGCGCCCGATGGCACGCCAATGTGGGGAAAGTTCGTATTCCACGAAATCGTCCCGCCCGAACGCCTGGGCTTCATCAACTCGTTTTCCGACGAGAAAGGCGGCACCACACGCCATCCCGGCCATATGTCATGGCCGCTCGAGATGCACTCGACGTTCACTTTCGAGGAACTGCCCGGCGGCAAGACCAAATTCACCGTGTGCTGGGTGCCGCACAACGCGACAGGAGAAGAAGCGAAAACCTTCGATGCCGGACGTGACAGTATGCGCATGGGATGGGCCGGTACCATGGAGCAGCTCGAAGCCTATCTCGCCAAAACCCAGTAACTGCGCGTAATGGAGGACATCATGGCGATTGCCAGGCACAAAATTACCCCGTGCCTATGGTTCGACACGCAAGCCGAGGAAGCGGCAATGTTCTATTGCTCAATCTTCGAGGATTCCAAAATCGGCAAGATCAGCCGCTACACCAAGGCCGGCCAGGAGATCCACCACAAGCCGCCGGGCTCGGTGATGGTCGTGGAATTCGAAATCGAGGGACAGACATTCACGGCCTTGAATGGTGGCCCGAATTTCAAGTTCAACGAGGCAGTCTCATTACAAGTGCGCTGCGAGACACAAGGCGAAGTCGATTATTTCTGGGACAAACTCACGAAAGGTGGCCAGGAGGGCCCCTGCGGCTGGCTGAAAGACAAATACGGCCTGTCATGGCAAGTAGTGCTGGCCGCGATACCGAAAATGATGACAGACCCGGATTCCGAGAAATCCGAGCGCGTCATGAACGCTTTCTTGAAAATGAAAAAACTCGACATCGCAGCGATCGAGCGCGCTTATGCGGGGCGTTCACAATGACTGCCGCCGCAACGCCCTACGGAGAAGCAAGCGTCACTTTGACACGCGTGTTCGATGCGCCACGTGCACTAGTGTGGAAGGCCTGGACCGACCCAAAGATGATGGCGCAGTGGTTCGGGCCGCGTGGTTTTACCAATCCGGTTTGCGAGCTCGATGTGCGGACATGGGGCAGCTTGCGCATTGTCATGCGCGGGCCGGGCGGCAGCGACTATCCGATGAAAGGCGTGTTCCGCGAAGTTGTCGCGCTGGAGCGACTCGTATTTACAAATATTGCAGTCGACAAAGAGGGCAAACATCTGCTCGAGGGCGAAACCACCGTTACGTTCGCCGAGAACAATACCAAGACTACCCTTATTCTCCGAACTCACGCAGTCGGTCTCGTCCCAATCGCTCTGCAAATGCTCGCAGGTATGGAGGCGGGGTGGTCACAAAGCATCGACAAGCTTCAAGAACTGGTGGCAGCCGCTGCTAACGTGTTCCGAACGCAGCGCAGCATAGCGGCGCGCTGCAGTGGATCAGACCAGCATCCACGTGATCCAGGCCAACAGTGCCGCAATCGCCCATAGTGCGAGTGCGGTCCAGCGGTTGCGCCGCGCCTCCGCCGCACCGATTGCCGCGACCGTCTCGGGCGCAAGCACCAGGCCATCGCGCGTAATATCGTCGAACTGGTCGAGCAGCGTTCCCACGCGCGTCAGCAAACCCGGCACCTGGCCAAGAAACCGGCCGATTTCGCCGGCGCCCTCAACTGCGTCTTCTAGCCGACCGACCGGACCGAGATTGCGCGCAATCCATTCGCGTACGATCGGGTCGGCCGTGCTCCACATGTCGAGCTTGGGATCGAGTGAACGAGCGACGCCTTCCACCACAACCATCGTCTTTTGAAGGAGCAGAAGTTCGGGTCGCGTCCGCATGTCGAACAGGCCAGTCACCTCGAACAAAAGCATTAAAAGCTTCGCCATCGAGATGTCTTCGGCAGTCCGGTTGTGAATCGGCTCGCCAATAGCTCGTATTGCCTGCGCAAAGCTTTCCACCGAATGGTGCCGGGGCACATAACCGGCGTCGAAATGCACCTGCGCCGTGCGTTGATAGTCACGCGTGATGAAACCAAACAAAATTTCCGCGAGAAACCGCCGTTCCTTTGGACCGAGCCGCCCCATGATGCCGAAGTCGACGGCAACCAACCGTCCGTCATCGTCGATGAACAAATTGCCGGGGTGCATGTCGGCGTGAAAGAAACCGTCGCGCAAGGCATGGCGCAGGAAGCTCTGGATCACATTGCGGCCAAGCGCGGGCAGGTCGAAGCCCTTGGCTGTGAGCAAGGCATGGTCGTTGAGCGGTGTACCGTCGATCCATTCCAGCGTCAGCACCTCGCGTGCGGTGCGATCCCAATCCACTGTCGGCACGCGGAAGTCGGCCTCCTCGCGGGTATTCTCCGCCATCTCGGACAGTGCGGCTGCTTCCAGCCGAAAATCCATTTCCATCGCAACCGAGCGGGCGAGCGTCGCCACCGCTTCGACCGGCCGCAGCCGTTGTGCTTCGAGCGAAAAACTTTCCGCATTGCGCGCGGCGAAGAAAAACGCGTCGAGATCGGACTTGAAGCGGCGCTCAATCCCGGGGCGAAGGATTTTCACCGCTACCGATTTGCGCCTGCCATCCGTCTCGATCTCGGCGCGATGTACCTGCGCGATCGAAGCGGCAGCAACCGCGGGCCCGAAGCTGGCGTAGACTTGGGCAAGCGGTTTGCCGAAGGCGGCGACGATCGCGGCTTCCGCCTCGTTTTGCGGGAACGGCGCCATCTTGTCCTGCAGGCTTTCCAGATCGCGCGCGATCGCCGTGCCAACCACGTCGGGGCGGGTAGCGAGGAACTGCCCAAGCTTGACGTAAGTCGGTCCGAGCCTGGTCAGTGCGGAGGCAAGCCGACTCGACTCGTCTTTGGCGGTCGGGCGCTCGATCAATCGCGCCAGCGCGATGGCGGTCTTGGCCGGCAAAGGCAAAGGCTGCGTATCGACCAGCGCGAATACGCCTTCGCGCGCGAATACAAAGCCGGCGCGGGCGAGGCGGAAGAGATGAGAGGTGGCAGCGATCACAGTCGCCAGCCCGAATGCAGCGCCACCATGCCACCGGTCATGGGTGTGAACGACACGCGGCGAAAACCGGCAGCCTCCATCATCGTTGCGAAGGCCTTCGGTTTGGGAAACTTCCGGATCGACTCGACCAGATATTGGTAAGCCTCGCGGTCGCCGGTCACAGCCTCTCCAATGCGCGGAATTACCCGGAAGGAATAAAGCTCATAGAGTGCATCAAGGCCCGGCATATCGACCGAGGAGAATTCAAGGCATAGGAATCGACCGGCGAAATTCAGGACACGATAGGCCTGCGCAAGCGCCTCTTCGACGCGCGGCACGTTCCGAATTCCGAAGGCTATGGTGACGCAATCGAAACTGCGATCGGGATAGGTGAGCGTCTCGGCATTGCCTTGTTCGAAGGTGACGACACCATCGAGCCCGCGCTCAGCCGCCCGCGTGTGGCCCACTTCAAGCATATCGGCGTTGATGTCGCACACCGTGACGCGTGTGCCGGGACCGCCATTTTGCGCAATACGGAAAGCGACGTCACCTGTACCACCGGCCAGATCGAGCACGGCAAATTCGCGCTTATTTTTCGGCGGGTTCACCGCTGTCACTAAGGCATCTTTCCATGCCCGGTGCAGCCCGCCGGACATCAGGTCATTCATCAGGTCGTAACGGCGCGCCACCGAATGAAAAACGTCATCCACCCGCCCTTGCTTGTCATCGAGCGGCACGGTCTCGTAGCCAAAATGGGTCTGGTCGCTGCCGCGGGGCATAGCCAATAGTCCTTTTCGGGCAGGACCATAGCGCGGGTGGCTCGGGGGCGCTATCTGTCAGCGCGGGAGCGGTAATCAATGCCGGAATTGCCTGAAGTTGAAACTGTGCGCCGCGGACTGGCGCCCGCCATGGAAGGCGAGCGATTTGCAAAGGTCGAAGTACGGCGTGGCGATCTCCGTTGGTCGCTGCCCAAAAACTTCGCCGAGCGGCTACGCGGCAAGACTGTAGAAGGGCTCGGCCGCCGGGCGAAGTACTTACTGGCGGATCTTTCTTCCGGCGACGTGTTGCTGATGCATCTCGGAATGTCGGGCTCATTTCGTGTCGGTAACGACAGCGCCCCCGGCAAATATTATCACGAACGATCCAAAAGCACCGCGCACGATCATGTGGTCTTTCACATGTCGAATGGCGCGACGGTGACTTTCAATGATCCGCGCCGCTTCGGTTCGATGAAGCTCGTGTCCCGTGCCAAAATCGAGAACGAACCATTGCTGCGTGCGCTCGGACCGGAGCCATTGGGAAATGAATTCGATGCAGCGATGCTCGGGAAAGCATGCGCGGGCAAGAAGACCTCGCTCAAGGCTGCGTTGAGCGATCAGCGAGTCGTTGCAGGTCTTGGCAACATCTATGTCTGCGAGGCGCTATTTCGTGCGCGGCTGTCGCCCAAACGACGTGCGTCGACTATTGCCGACCGCCATGGCAAACCGAACGAGCGCGCCGAAAAACTGGTCGATGCTATCCAGGCGGTGCTCAAGGATGCGATTGAAGCCGGAGGCTCATCGCTGCGCGACCATCGCCGCGCCGACGGCTCACTCGGCGATTTCCAGCACAAATTCCGGGTCTATGATCGTAAGGGCGAGCCCTGCCCTTATTGCAAAGGCAAGATCAAACGTATCGTGCAGGTTGGCCGTTCGACTTTCTATTGCCCCTCATGTCAGAAGTAGGCCACGCTATGTCACCTGAAGGCCGGGATCGATGATATGCGCAAGCTTGGCTTGAGCGCAGTGACGCTCGTCGCCATGGTGGCAGTCGCTGCGGCCGCGGATTATCCGGACCATCCGATCCGGTTCATCGTTCCGCAAGCAGCGGGAAGCGCTACCGACACAATCGCCCGCATCCTCGCCGCCGAACTGTCGAAGGACTTAGGCCAGCAGATTATCGTCGACGATCGCCCAGGCGGCGCCCTGACCATTGGCCTGGCTCTAGTCGCGAAGTCAATGGAGTGATGTGGTGTAGCGCTCCGGCGCAAAACTTGATTGAGCTAAGGATTGAGTCATGACCTATCAGAACATCGTCGTCGAGATGCGAGGTCGGGTTGGCATTATCCGCCTCAACCGCCCGCGGGCGCTCAATGCCCTCAACCAGGCGCTGATTTCCGAGCTCACACAGGCGATTCAGACTTTTGACGCAGATGAAAAGATCGGCTGCCTGCTCATCACCGGCAACGATAAGGCCTTCGCTGCGGGCGCCGACATCAAGGAAATGGCGGACAAACCGTTCATCGAAGCCTATCTCGGCGATTTCGTGTCAAACTGGAACGCTGCGGCCCATGCACGCAAACCGATCGTTGCGGCAGTGGCGGGCTTTGCACTTGGCGGCGGCTGTGAACTGGCGATGCAGTGCGACATCGTCATTGCCGCCGATACCGCCAAGTTTGGTCAACCTGAGATCAAGCTCGGCGTTATTCCCGGCATCGGCGGCACGCAACGGCTCGCGCGCGCGGTTGGCAAAGCCAAGGCCATGGATTTGATCTTGACCGGACGGATGATGGATGCCACGGAAGCGGAGAAATCGGGTCTGGTGGCGCGCGTGGTGCCGGCTGCTAACTTGATGGATGAGGCGATGAAAGTCGCCGAGACAATAGCCAATATGTCGCTGCCGTCGGTGCTGGCGGGCAAGGAAGCCATCAACCGCGCATTCGAGAGCGGCCTCTCGGAAGGCGTGGCCTTCGAACGGTGCATATTCCATTCGCTGTTTGCGACAGAAGATCAGAAGGAAGGCATGAAGGCCTTCATCGAGAAACGCCCGCCGAAATGGAAGAACAAGTAATACGATTGCCGTTACAAACGTGGCGTTACGGTCCTGGGTCTGCAGTGCATCGCTACGCTACGCTTCGCTTCGTGCTGCGCTGCGTCCGGGACACAAAATTATTTTCGGACGCAAATAATTCTTACCACCGACGCTTTGGTATCGCCATCTTGTAGCTCGGACGCAATATTATGCGCGGCGAGAAAGTTGCGGATGGTCCCTGCAGTGACGAGCCGCACAGGCGGCGCGGCCGGCTCCGTACTGGCAAGTACGAAATTGCGCATCTCCGCCATGCCGAGGAATTCTCCTTGCGCACCGAGCGCGGCGGCGCCGGAAAAGCCCGCCATTGGTACTGGCTGGCGCAATTCGATCGCATTGCCGTCAGCCAGGCGCGCCTTAATTTCGGTGAGTTTCTTGGCGCCATTCTGCTCTTTCGGATCCGGAATGCCAATGAGTGTCAGGTCGCCTCTCTTAGGTGCATCCAGAGCGAGCGCGAGCGGAGACAGCTTGCGCGGGCCGTAAACACGCAACAGGGCTAGGCCATTGTCCTTATCCTCGGCAACCGGGTCGGCATCGCCGAGACCCGCGGCGACAATGACCTGACATCCGGCCGCGAGCTTTCGGTCGGTGATGATGTGGCCACGTGCGCTCACGACAAGTCCGTTGCCGTATTCGACTGAATTCGCCATGGCCGCGAACGGTGAACTGCGCTCGGGATACGGTGAGAAAGCGCTCACCATCGCCGCCGTCACCGGGGCGACAATTGTTTCCATCATTTGATCAAATAGTAGTATGAAGCCGCGGATTTCACCGTCACGCGCATATCCACGCACGGAGAATTTCTTCAGGCCCTGCATACCGCTGATATAGAAATTGTCGTCCCGCAATACGCTAGATTCGACCTTCCGATTGGACGGCTCTTTCTTTTGTTGCTCGAAAAGCGCTGCAAGCTTGAGCTCGGGATCCGTGATGCGGAACGTTTCGACCTGCACCTCACCATGCGCGGCCGACCAGCGCGTCCCGCGCGCAGCATCGCGCACTTGCGGCACCAGCTTGGCCGGCAGGCCAAGGCGCACGCCTGTCGCGGGATCGGTCACGATGGTCCAACCGAATTCGTCTTCGTGGGTTTGGGCAGCTGCGAGCAGAGTGACGCGCTCGGCAGGGGAGAGGACGCCCGTTACTCTTGTCTTCGCCCGTTTTTGGAAATTTTTGATAGCGGAAAGAAATGGGTCTTCACCCCCAATCGAACTGGTATAGTCACCCGACCACAGCAGCGCTGCCTGGATTTTCAGGTGCTCGCTATCAGAGATACCGGCAGATTGGTCGGCGGCCGGCTCGGCGCTTAACGAGGCGGTTTTTGCAGCGATCGTTGCAGGCGCGGCGATCTTGGAAGCCGGCGCGATGCGCGTGGCGCGCCTGGCGATTTTCGCCTTCGGTGCAATACGGGTCGCGGCGGGCTGCGTGGGTGTTGGAATGACCCCAGGCGATTCCTGCGCCTGCGCCGGAACGGCGCCGAGCAGAAACGCAAGCATCACCGTCGACCCACCCAAACGCATCGCGTCAACGCCCCTCGATCTTATTTTGCGGCCACCTTAGCCGATCGAAGGCGAGGCGCAAGGCGGGCTGGGGACGTTAATCAGCGCGCGCAAAGGCCCGTCGGTCACAGGGATCGCGTAACGTTTTGCTTGCACACGATGTTTTTCCGAAAGGCCGTTCCCACCTTTTCGAAACATGCGCTAGGTTAACCATGATGCTCGATGCCAAAGAACTCGAACGTTATGCCCGCCACATCGTACTGCGCGAAGTGGGAGGTCCGGGCCAGGCCAAACTCAAGGCTGCGCGCGTGCTGGTCGTCGGCGCCGGCGGCCTCGGGGCACCGGTCTTGCTCTACCTTGCAGCGGCCGGAGTTGGCACGCTTGGTGTCGTCGATGACGATGATGTGTCTCTATCGAATCTGCAACGCCAGGTAATTTTCGCGACCGATGACATTGGTAAACCAAAGGGCGAGCGCGCCAGCGCCGCGGTGAAGGGACTTAATCCGCATGTGAATGTCGAAACACATGATGTGCGGCTGACCGCAGCCAACGCCCTTGATTTGATTGCGCGCTATGACATCGTTGCCGACGGCTCCGATAATTTCGCAACGCGCTACCTTGTCTCGGATGCTTGTTACTTTGCCAAAAGGGCTCTCGTCACCGCCGCGGTCGGCACCTTCGACGGCTCACTGACTTCAATTCGTGCGCACGAAACGCGAGCTGACGGGACGCGCAATCCGACATACCGCTGCCTGTTTCCCGAGCCGCCGCCGGCCGGCATTGTGCCAGCTTGCGCGGAGGCCGGCATTATTGGTGCGCTGCCCGGAGTGCTCGGCTCGCTGATGGCGCTGGAGGTGATCCGCGAGATTGTTGGCTTCGGCGAAGGGTTGGTCGGCCGCCTTCTTATGATTGACGCCCGTTCAATGCGGTTCGAGACGCTGAGCTATGCTTGGGATCCGAACAATCCGCTGAGCGGCAATAAGCCGACGATCAGGGATTTGTCGGGGAGCTACTGAGTCTCACAACATCGAGGGTAGGACTCGATCCGGGGGCCGGTGGCCGTCCATGAAGGTCTTGATGTTGATGATGACTTTTTCGCCCATATCGATACGGCCTTCGAGCGTCGCGGAGCCCGTATGCGGCAGCAGTACAACTTTGCCCGCGCGGGCGAGCTTGACCAGCTTTGGGTTGACCGCCGGCTCATGTTCGAAGACGTCGAGTCCAGCGCCGGCAATTTCACCGGACTCGATCAGGCGGGCGAGCGCGTTCTCGTCAATCACCTCGCCGCGCGATGTGTTGACGATGTACGCTTCCGGCCGCAGCATCTTGAGCCGCCGCGCCGAGAGCAAATGATATGTCGCCGGCGTGTGCGGACAATTGACCGACACAATGTCCATGCGGGCGAGCATCTGGTCAAGGCTTTCCCAATAAGTGGCGTCGAGCGCCTCCTCGATCTTGGGCGCCACCCGCCGCCGATTGTGATAGTGGATCTGGAGGCCAAAAGCGCGCGCCCGACGTGCGACGGCCTGCCCAATCCGCCCCATGCCGATGATGCCGAGCCGCTTGCCCCAGATGCGGTGGCCAAGCATCCAGGTTGGCGACCAGCCGGTCCAGTCCTTGTCTGTCGTTAGGATGAGGGCGCCTTCCACGAGCCGGCGCGGCACCGCCAGGATCAATGCCATGGTCATGTCGGCGGTATCCTCGGTAAGGACGCCAGGCGTATTGGTGACGGTAATGCCGCGCTGAACGGCGGTTGCAACATCGATATTGTCGACACCGTTGCCAAAATTCGCGATGAGCTTGAGCTGTTCGCCCGATTTGCTGAGTACTGAGGCATCAATTCGGTCGGTGACGGTCGGCACCAGCACG
Organism: Pseudolabrys sp.; assembly: GCA_049802775.1. Classification (GTDB taxonomy): domain Bacteria; phylum Pseudomonadota; class Alphaproteobacteria; order Rhizobiales; family Xanthobacteraceae; genus Pseudolabrys. The sequence goes on from JBARNC010000326.1 coordinate 27,053, forward strand.
TCAGCGCTTTTAACCGCTTCTGCAAGCTGACTTTGAGTCATCGGCTTGTCGTCAGGATTGAGCCGGGTGTCAAAAAGTTCCCGCATTCGCAGCTCGATAGGATCGGGCAGCTTACGCGTCACAATGACCAGTGGCTTCTTGCTCTTCGCCATGCTCTCAATCGCGGCAATTGGCGGAAGTACCGCCAGTAAGCACCGATTTAGCCCTCATTAACCGTGCTCCCCCACACTGCGCGTTGGGCAAAGTCCGTTCTCTTTTTTCCTACCAGATGGCCGTGACAACACAAAGCTTCCGGACTGCGCTCGGCGGCCTCGCACTGGCAGCTAGCATCTTGGCAGTGCAGCCAGCTTCCGCCTCGCCCGCTGGCGATGCCACCGGCTCCGTAAGCGGCCTTCCGATCCCGCGTTTCGTGAGCCTCAAGTCGGACCGGGTCAATGCACGGTCCGGACCGAACAAGGATCAGGAGGTACGCTGGGTCTATACCCATGCGGGCATGCCGGTGGAGGTCACCGCGGAGTTCGAGAATTGGCGCCGCATCCGCGACTGGGAAGGCGCGGAAGGCTGGGTCTACCACTCGCTCTTGTCGGGCAAACGGATGGCTGTGGTGGTACCGAAAACGAAGGACGAACTGGTTCCGCTCTACGAAAGCGCGGGCATCGAATCGGCGGTGTCGGCCCGCCTGCAATCCGGCGTGCTCGGCGCGATCAAATCCTGCAATGGCACCTGGTGTCAATTCAGCGGCAAAGGCTTCGAGGGCTATATCCGGCAGGAACGGCTGTGGGGCGCCTATCCGAATGAGAAGGTGGAGTAGAAGCACGATAAGCATTATGGCCGAGACAGACCCGGCCATGATGACAATCAAATTTTGGATTACGCGGTCAGCTCTTTCGCCGTAGCCGGACGACAACATCAACGCGCGCAATCTCGAAGCCTTCGGGGGGCGTCGGGGTTTTACCGATCATCACCTCGGCACCCGGGATATCAAGCACCTCATCCTCGCCCTCGACGAAGAAATGATGATGTGCCGTCACGTTCGTGTCGAAATAAGCCTTTGAGCCATCGACTGCGACCTGCCGCAAGAGGCCGACTTCGGTGAATTGATGCAGCGTATTGTAGATGGTTGCCAGCGATACCGGCACTTTCGCTCGTGTCGCTTCTTCGTAAAGCATTTCGGCGGTGAGGTGACGATCACCCTTACCGAACAGAATCCAACCCAATGCCATGCGTTGACGGGTCGGACGCAACCCGACCTGACGCAACATCGCTTTCACGTCGTGCCACGGGCAACCGGTAAGTGTCGCCAGGTCCGGAGAGCGCCCGATATTGACCCTCATCTTCGGTAAACCTGTAGGGCGCGTTGGCATCATTCTGATTACGCCTAACTGGCCAGCTTCGCACGGGGGCCAGCGAAAAACCGTTTCGTTTGCACCATATACGAAATCGACCCCTCAGATGCAACCGCGTTGCAACTGATGGAAAGGCCCTATCGCCGGGGGTTTTGTGCGTGCCCTCGCCACCTTTGCCCGCTAGCTTGGGTATGTTACCAACTCGGGCATGGGAATTCAGCCAAGCCCCCTGCGTGGGGAAGCGACGCCTATGGACACCCGGCAGCATAGCTTCGAGTACGAAGATTTGCTCGCCTGCGGCCGCGGGGAACTTTTCGGTGCCGGCAACGCGCAACTGCCGCTACCGCCAATGCTGATGTTTGATCGCATCGCCGAAATCAGCGAGCAAGGCGGCGAGCATGGCAAAGGATTGGTCCGGGCCGAGCTCGACGTAAAGCCGGACCTCTGGTTTTTCCTCTGCCATTTCAAAGGTGACCCGGTGATGCCGGGATGCCTCGGCCTTGACGCGCTCTGGCAGTTGGTTGGTTTCTTCCTCGGTTGGCTGGGCGCGCCAGGCAAGGGTAGGGCACTTGGTTTGGGTGAGGTGAAGTTTTCCGGCCAGGTGTTGCCGACCGTAAAAAAAGTCATCTATGGCATCGATATCAAACGGGTCATGCGCTCGAAACTGGTGCTGGGTATTGCCGATGGCTGGCTCTCGGCTGACGGCAACGTGATCTATCGCGCCAGCGATCTCAAGGTTGGCCTGTTTAAACATGACGAGGCGTTGCAGCCGAGCGGCGCCTGAGCCCGGTGGAGGGCCTTGCGGAATTACCTTAGCCGGCCAATCTGTGGCCCAATCGGCAACAAACCGCGGCAAAATTTTAAGGAATTAGGATTATGCGACGCGTCGTCGTTACCGGAATGGGCATCGTCTCATCCATCGGCAACAATACGCAGGAAGTGCTGGCAAGCCTCCGTGAGGCGAAATCCGGCATCAGCCGCGCTGAGGAATACGCCAAGCTCGGCTTCCGCTGCCAGGTAGAAGGCGCGCCGAAACTCAATCCGGCCGATTCGGTCGACCGACGCGCCATGCGTTTCCTTGGTGGCGGGGCTGCTTGGAACCACGTCGCTATGGAACAGGCAATCCGTGATGCCGGCGCCGAGGAGAAGGACATTTCCAACCCGCGCACCGGTATCATCATGGGCTCCGGCGGACCATCGGCGCGCGCCATCGTCGATGCCGCCGACATCACCCGTGAAAAGGGACCCAAGCGCGTCGGGCCATTCGCGGTGCCGAAGGCGATGTCGTCGACCGCCTCGGCGACACTTGCGACCTGGTTCAAGATCAAGGGCGTGAACTATTCGATCTCGTCGGCCTGCGCCACGTCCAACCACTGCATCGGCAACGCCGCCGAGATCATCCAGTGGGGCAAGCAGGACATGATCTTCGCCGGCGGCTGCGAAGAGCTGGACTGGACGCTCTCGGTGTTGTTTGACGCCATGGGCGCGATGTCGTCGAAGTATAACGACACGCCGGAAAAAGCCTCGCGCGCCTACGACAGAGATCGCGACGGCTTCGTCATCGCCGGCGGCGCCGGTGTGCTGGTGCTGGAAGAGTTTGAACATGCGAAAGCGCGCGGCGCCAAGATCTATGCCGAAGTCGCCGGTTATGGGGCGACATCGGACGGCTATGACATGGTAGCCCCATCAGGTGAGGGCGCGGTGCGTTGCATGAACATGGCGCTGGAAAATGTCAAAGCTCCGGTCGACTACATCAACCCGCACGCGACCTCGACGCCAATCGGCGATATCAAGGAAATCGAGGCGATCCGCGAAGTGTTCGGCTCCAAATGCCCGCCGATTTCAGCCACCAAATCGCTCACCGGCCATTCGCTGGGCGCCGCCGGAGCGCAGGAGGCGATCTATTCGCTGCTGATGATGCAGAGCGGCTTCATTTGCGAGAGCGCCAATATCGCGAACCTCGATCCCGCGTTCGCTGACATGCCAATCGTGCGCGAGCGTCAGGACAATGTGAAGCTTGGCTGCGTGTTGTCGAACTCCTTCGGCTTCGGCGGCACCAATGCATCGGTTGTGTTCAAGCGGCTGGATGCATGACCATTTTATTTGAGGCTCCTCGGGCGGCATTGCGCCGCGCTCGGTCATCGGATTGTCGTCTCTGCGCCATAGATGGGCTTTCGGCATGCCCAGCGATTCGATTGGGAGCATTCCATGAACAAGCCCGTTTCCCTGTCTTTCCTTCACTCCCTTCCGCGCAGGCCAACTGCCATGACTGGTGAGCAAATCGTTGCGCGCGGCAATCTGATGCAGGGCAAGCGCGGCCTGATCATGGGGGTCGCCAACGACCATTCCATCGCCTGGGGCATTGCGCAGATGCTGGCATCGCATGGTGCGCAACTCGCCTTTACCTATCAGGGCGACGCGCTCGCCAAGCGCGTGAAGCCGCTCGCCCAGCAAGCCGGCTCAACTTTTGTGATGCCATGCGACGTCGAGGATATCGCTTCCGTCGACGCGGTATTCGACCAGATCAAAAAGCAATGGGGCACGATGGATTTCCTCGTGCACGCAGTTGCCTTCTCCGACAAGAACGAGCTGAAAGGCCGCTATGCCGATTCCACGCGCGAGAACTTCATCCGCACCATAGTGATCTCCTGTTACGCGTTCACGGAAGCCGCCAAACGCGCCGCGGCGCTGATGCCGAACGGCGGTTCCATGGTGACGCTCACTTATAACGGTGGACTGCGCGCCATGCCGAACTACAATGTGATGGGCGTTGCGAAAGCGGCGCTGGAAGCTTCGGTGCGCTATCTCGCGGTCGATTTCGGGGCACAGAAGATCCGCGTCAACGCGATCTCGGCGGGGCCGATCCGCACGCTCGCCGGGGCCGGCATCACCGATGCGCGCTATATGTTTGCATTTCAGCAGAAATATTCCCCGCTCGGCCGCGGTGTGACGCTGGAAGAATTGGGTGGGGCAGGGCTTTATCTGTTATCTGATCTGTCGAACGGCGTTACCGGCGAAATTCATTTTGTCGATTCCGGATACAACGTCATTGCTATGCCGCGGCCGGACGCGCTCAAGAGCGCCGGTGGTTCGGTGGAAGGCAACGACGGCGGGCAGTAGCTCGTAGTCATTGACGAACAAGGTAAACGGCCGGGGATTTCCCCGGCCGTTTCAATTTCGTCTGTCAAAGCGCGGCGCGCATGCCGGACTCTAGGCGAGGTCGAAGTGGTCCAGGTTCATCACCTTGGTCCACGCCGCCACGAAGTCTTTCACAAACGTCTGCTTCGAGTCCGCGCACGCATAGACTTCCGCTAGGGCGCGCAGCTGCGAGTGCGAACCGAAGATCAGGTCCACCCGGGTGCCGGTCCACTTGACCTCGTTCGTCTTCCGGTCGCGCCCTTCGAACATGACTTCAGACCCAGCAGACGCCCGCCATTGCGTGCTCATGTCGAGCAGGTTGACGAAGAAGTCGTTCGTCAGCGTCCCGGGACGCTTGGTGAAGACGCCGTGCGTGGATTGCCCGGCATTTGCGCCCAGGACGCGCAGGCCACCGATGAGAACCGTCATCTCAGGCGCCGTCAGCGTCAGCAATTGCGCCCGATCCACCAACAGCTCCTCAGCCGACAGGCGTTGGTCGCCGCGGAGATAGTTGCGGAACCCGTCAGCGATCGGTTCGAGCGGCGCGAAGGAGTCGACGTCGGTTTGCTCTTGCGACGCGTCCATGCGCCCCGGCGTGAAGGGGACCTTCACGTCGTGCCCGGCGCCATTCGCGGCTTTCTCGATCGCCGCGAAGCCGCCGAGAACGATCAGGTCAGCAAGCGAAACTTTCTTGCCGCTGGACTGTGAAGCGTTGAACTCCTTTTGGATCGCTTCGAGTTTCTGAAGGACCGTCGCCAGCTGAGCCGGCTGGTTGACGTCCCAGTCCTTTTGCGGCGCGAGGCGAATGCGCGCGCCGTTCGCTCCACCGCGCTTGTCAGAGCCGCGGAACGTCGACGCCGACGCCCAAGCCGTCGAGACCAGCTTGGAAACCGACAGGCCAGACGCGAGGATTTTCGCCTTCAGAGCAGCAATGTCCTGCTCCCCGATCAGCGGATGATCCACAGCCGGGATCGGGTCTTGCCAAATCAGCGTTTCCTTCGGAACGAGCGGGCCGAGATAACGCACGATCGGACCCATGTCGCGGTGCGTCAGCTTGAACCACGCCCGGGCAAACGCGTCCGCGAACTGATCCGGATGCTCGTAGAAGCGCCTCGAGATCTTTTCGTAGGCAGGGTCGAACCGCAGCGAGAGATCCGTGGTCAGCATGGTCGGCGCGTGCCGCTTCGACGGGTCGTAGGCGTCCGGGATCGTGGCGACGCCGCCTTTCGCCTTCCACTGCTGCGCACCGGCCCGGCTCTTCGTCAGCTCCCATTCGTTGTTGAACAGGTTCTCGAAGAAGTGGTTGCTCCACTTCGTCGGCGTCTGTGTCCAGGTGACTTCCGGGCCGCCTGTGATCGCGTCACCCCCTTTGCCCGTGCCAAATTTGCTGATCCAGCCAAGGCCCTGCGCCTCGATGGGGGCCGCTTCGGGCTCCGGGCCCACCAGTGACGCATCGCCAGCGCCGTGGGTTTTGCCGAAGGTGTGACCGCCAGCAATCAGCGCGACGGTCTCCTCGTCGTTCATCGCCATGCGTGCAAACGTCTCGCGGATATCCCGCGCCGCAGCGACCGGATCCGGCTTGCCGTTCGGCCCTTCCGGATTCACGTAGATCAGACCCATCTGCACGGCGCCAAGAGGATTCTGAAGATCGCGGTCGCCGCTGTAGCGTTCGTCGCCCAGCCACGTCGCCTCAGGACCCCAATAGAGCTCTTCGGGCTCCCAGACGTCGGCGCGCCCGCCGCCGAAACCGAACGTCTTGAAGCCCATCGACTCGAGGGCGACGTTGCCTGCAAGAATCATAAGGTCGGCCCAGGAGATTTTCCGGCCGTATTTCTGCTTGATCGGCCACAGCAGCCGGCGCGCCTTGTCGAGGTTCGCGTTGTCCGGCCAACTGTTGAGGGGCGCGAAGCGCTGCTGGCCGGCTCCGGCGCCGCCGCGGCCGTCGCCGATGCGGTACGTACCTGCGCTGTGCCACGCCATCCGAATGAACAGCGGCCCGTAGTGGCCATAGTCGGCCGGCCACCAATCCTGCGAGTCCGTCATCAAGGCATGAAGGTCCTTGATCACGGCAGTCAGGTCGAGGCTCTTGAATTCCTTGGCGTAGTCGAACGTCTCGCCCATCGGATTGGACAGTGTGGAGTGTTGGTGGAGAACCTGAAGGTTCAGCTGGTTCGGCCACCAGTCACGATTCGACCTTGCTACGACCGGGCACTTGCCCGCGCTCTGGTCAGCCTTTGCGTCCATGGTTTTCTCCGATCGTGTTCTATGATTTTCTTCGAGTTGTTCCGTATGGAACTATTATAACTCGGCAGTTGTTGCCGACGAGATCCCAGTTGTCTTCCTCGGTGTAGAATTTGAGAGCGAAGCCGTGCACGTCGCGTTCCGCATCGGCCGCGCCGAGTTCGCCGGCCACCGTCGAGAAGCGGATGATCGTCGGCGTCTTGGCGCCCGGCGGCGCACCTCGCCGCGCAGACACGATTTAACCGCCTTGGGTGAGGTCATCATCCAGACGCTCGGTATAGTGAAGCCCTGGCAGCGCCGTCGCGCAAGACAAAATAGAAGGGCGGCCGGAGACCGCCCTTTCGTATTTGAATTGCCGCGTAAGTTACTCGGCGCCGCCGGCGGCCTGCTGGCGGTCGCCGCCTTCGACCTTCTGTTTGGCTTCGAGGTCCTCGCCGGTGGTCTGATCGACCGCCTTCATGGACAGTCGCACCTTGCCGCGCTCGTCCATGCCGAGCAGCTTCACCTTCACCTTATCGCCTTCCTTGACCACGTCGTTGACTTTGTTGACGCGGCGCGGAGCGAGCTGGCTGATGTGAACGAGGCCGTCCTTGGCGCCGAAGAAATTTACGAAGGCGCCGAAGTCCATCACCTTCACCACCGTGCCTTCGTAGATGTGGCCAACTTCCGGATCGGAGGCGATCGATTTGATCCAGTTGATCGCCGCCTTGATCGACTCACCGCTGGCGGAGGCCACCTTCACCGAGCCGTCGTCCTCGATGTTGATCTTGGCGCCGGTCTTCTCGACGATCTCGCGGATCACCTTACCGCCGGTGCCGATTACTTCACGGATCTTGTCGGTCGGAATCTTGAACATCTCGATGCGCGGGGCGTGCTCGCCCAGCTCGGCGCGCGCGGCGGTGAGCGCCTTGCTCATCTCGCCGAGGATGTGCATGCGGCCGTCTTTCGCCTGCGCGAGCGCAACCTTCATGATCTCCTCGGTGATACCGGCAATCTTGATATCCATTTGCAGGGAGGTAACGCCCTGCTCGGTGCCGGCCACCTTGAAATCCATGTCGCCGAGGTGGTCCTCGTCGCCGAGAATGTCGGAAAGCACAGCGTACCGCTTGTCCTCGAGAATGAGGCCCATGGCGATGCCGGCGGTCGGCCGCTTGAGCGGCACGCCCGCATCCATCAGCGCCAATGAGGAGCCGCACACCGACGCCATCGACGAGGAGCCGTTCGACTCAGTGATCTCTGAGACGATGCGGATGGTGTAGGGGAACTCCGCCGGCGTCGGCAGCATCGGGTGGATGGCGCGCCAGGCAAGCTTGCCGTGGCCGATTTCGCGCCGTCCCGGCGCGCCCGTCCGGCCGGTCTCGCCGACCGAGAAGGGCGGGAAGTTATAATGCAGAAGGAACGTCTCTTTGTAAGTTCCCTGCAGCGCGTCGATGAACTGCTCGTCCTCGGCGGTGCCGAGGGTCGCCACGACCAGCGCCTGTGTCTCGCCGCGGGTGAACAGCGCCGAGCCGTGGGTGCGCGGCAGCACGCCGACCTCCGCGATGATTGGGCGCACAGTTTTGAGGTCGCGGCCGTCGATACGCTTGTTGGTATCGAGAATGTTCCAGCGCACGATCTTGGCTTCGAGTTCCTTGAACACGCCGGCAACTGCAAGCTTGTCGTATGTCGGTTCGGCACCTTCCGGGAAGAAATGCGCCATCACCGTTTCCTTAACGGCGGCGACGGCATCCTGGCGATCCTGCTTGCGTACGATCGAATAGGCGGCGCGCAGATCCTTCTCGGCGATTCCGAGAATCCCCCGCTCCAGCGCCTTGTGGTCGGGGACGGCAAGCTCGCGCGGCTCCTTCGCCGCCTTTTCAGCGAGCTTGATGATGGCCTCGATTACCGGTTGAAAGTGCCGGTGGCCAAACATCACGGCCCCGAGCATAATCTCCTCGGACAGCTCTTTGGCTTCCGATTCCACCATCATCACCGCATCGTTAGTGCCTGCGACCACAAGGTCGAGCTGGCTTTCCGGCATCTCGTCGAGCGCTGGATTGAGCACATACTCGTTGTTGATGAAGCCGACGCGCGCACCGCCGATCGGACCCATGAAGGGGGCGCCGGACAGCGTGAGCGCCGCGGAGGCCGCGACCATTGCGACGATGTCGGGATCGTTCTCCATGTCGTGCGAAAGCACGGTGACCGTGACCTGGGTATCGCAGCGCCAGCCTTCAGCGAACAGCGGACGGATCGGGCGGTCGATCAGGCGCGAGGTCAACGTATCCTTTTCGGTTGGACCGCGCTCGCGTTTGAAGTAGCCGCCCGGAATGCGGCCGGCCGCGTAATATTTTTCGGTGTAGTTAACGGTGAGAGGAAGGAAATCGAGTCCCTCCTTCGGCTGCTTGGCCGCTACCACGGCGGCGAGCACGGTGGTCTCGCCGTAGGTGGCAAGCACAGCCCCATCGGCCTGACGCGCCATCCTGCCGCTCTCGAGGGTTAGCTTGCGCCCACCCCAATCGAGCTCAACTCGATGCATATCGAACATTATGTCTTTCTCTCATGGTTTTCAGGCTCGCCCCGAAAGCCATGAGCAAGACGGCGAGAGACTGCCACGCGTCGCCGCGAGTGCGGGATGCGAACAGCGTCTGGCGATCCTGCCATGGCGTTTCGAACCTTGCCTTGTTGCAAGAGGCGATCCTTATCGGCTCTTGCCAAATCGCCGGCCGCGTCTATCGCCGCCGGCTCAATCGAGCGAATGCGTCTAACGCATCCGCTACACGAAATGCGCAGGGCGCATGCGCCCTGCGCGGAACAAATCATCGGCGGATGCCGAGCTTCTCGATCAAGTTCTTGTAGCTCGCTTCGTTGGCGCGACGCAGATAATCGAGCAACTGGCGGCGCTGGCCCACCATCTTGAGCAGCCCGCGACGGGAATGGTTGTCCTTGACGTGGGCCTTGAAATGCTCGGTAAGATTGTTGATGCGCTCGGACAGGATCGCCACTTGAACTTCCGGCGACCCGGTATCTCCGGGCTTCTTGGCATACGTTTTGATTACTTCGGCCTTGCGGCCGGCGGTCACCGACATCGGTCATCCTTTCTTACGCGCGGCTCTGCCATCAGGCCGGCGAGGTTGAACACGCGCTTGGGGACAATTTCGCCACGATCTAGTTCGGCCAGGGCCAACAGTTGGCCCGATGCCGTGACATAGATTGTGCCGCGGAAATTGGGTGCGTCCCGTCCGCGCAACAAAACGGCTCGGCCTCGTTGAAGCCTTGCCGCATCTGCCCGGCTGACGGCCAGCGCCGGGATGTCGTCCAGCGCGGTCTCGACGGGCATTAGAGCGTCGGCGAGGCATGCCTCACCGGCCGCGGCTCTATGGCATAGAGCCTCCAACTGTTCCAGCAAAATCATGGTTTCTTTGCCGAATGGCCCAACCGCGGCTCGCCGCAGCGCGCTGACATGGCCAAAACAGCCCAAAACGCGACCCAGATCGCGTGCGAGCGAACGCACATAGGTGCCCTTGCCGCATTCGGCCTCCAGCACCGCATGATCGGGGTCAGGAATATTGACGAGCTCCAGCCGGCCGATCTCGACCGGCCGCGCCGCAAGTTCCACCATCTCGCCGTCACGCGCGAGATGGTAGGCACGCTCGCCCTCGATCTTGATGGCTGAATAGCGCGGCGGCACCTGTTGAATGCAGCCGGTAAAGGACGGCAGCAGCGCCCGGATTGCATCGGCTGATGGCCTCTGATCGCTGCGCGCCACAACGCGGCCCCCTGCGTCATCGGTGTCCCGCTCTTCGCCCCAGCGCACCGTGAAGCGATACAGTTTGCGACCATCCATCACGAACGGGACGGTCTTCGTGGCTTCGCCAAGGGCAATCGGTAGTGCGCCGGAGGCGAGCGGGTCGAGCGTTCCGGCGTGGCCTGCGCGTTTTGCACTGAACAGGCGCTTCACCACGCTGACCGCATGAGTCGATGTCATGCCGACCGGCTTGTCGAGCACGACCCAACCATGAACATCGCGCTTGTCGCGCTTGAATTGTTTTCCGCGCCGTGGCTCGCCGGGCTCATCCTGAGCGACGCCGGCCGTTGGGTTGGCGGTCAGAGGCCGCTCGAGATTGTCTACGTTGTTGTCGTTCACTCGCCGTCCTCATTGTGTTTCAAATCGCGCTTCACTTCCGGTGAACGCAGCAGCTTGTCGATGCGCTCCGCCTCTGCGAACCGTTCGTCGACACGGAAACGGATATCGGGTGCGAATTTCAGATTGATGCGGTGGGCGATCTCGGCGCGCAGAAATTTCTTGTGACGCTCGAAAGCGGCAACCACCCCCTCGGCGTCGCGCCCACCCATGGGCATCACAAAAATTGTGGCCAGCCGGAGATCGGCGGTCATGCGCACCTCCGGCACCGTGATGAGATGACCTTCGATCACCGGATCGTGCACGTCGCCGCGTGTGAGCATTTCCGCCATTGCATGACGGACGAGCTCGCCCACGCGCAACTGGCGCTGCGAGATGCCGGGGGCGGAGTCGCGATGGTGTTGTTTATGCCGTGCCATATTCGCTTGGGTCATGCCGGTGCTTGACCCGGGCATCCATGATGCGTTTCCGCTTGTTGCACCGTCCGATGGATTGCTAGGACTTCAGCGAAAAGACGCGCTTTCACCGCAACGAGGAGAGAGTATCGCGCGTGTGAGACTTGGACTCACAGCGAGCGTTGAATCTGCTCCACTCGGTAGCATTCGATTACGTCGCCTTGCCGCATGTCCTGGTAATTTTCGAAGGCCATACCGCATTCCATGCCGGCGCCGACTTCGCGCACGTCATCTTTAAAGCGCTTTAGCTGAGATAGTTTTCCTTCGTGGATCACAACGTTATCGCGGATCAACCGCACGTTGGCGCCGCGCTCGACGGTGCCATCAGTAACTTTGCAGCCGGCGATGTTCCCGACCTTGGAAACCTTGAAGATCTCCAGGATTTGCGCATTACCCAGCATGGTCTCGCGCAGTGTCGGCGGCAACAGGCCGGACATCGCCTTTTTCACATCATCGACGAGATCGTAGATGATGTTGTAGTAGCGGATTTCGATGCCGGCACGCTCAGCGGCCTCACGCGCTTCCTTGTTGGCACGTACGTTGAAGGCAATGATTGGAACGCCTGACGCCTCGGCCAGAGTGACGTCCGACTCTGAAATGCCGCCCACGCCGGAATGTAGCACGCGTGCGGCGACCTCGTCAGTCGCGAGCTTGTCGAGCGCGCCGATAATGGCCTCAACCGAGCCTTGCACATCGGCCTTTATCACAAGCGGGAATTCCTTGCGGCCTGAGGTCTTGGCTTGTGCCATCATTTGCTCAAGTGAGCCGCGCAGGCCGGTCGCGCGTGCAGCCATCTTTTCGCGCTTCTGCCGAGCACGATAATCGGTGACCTCACGGGCGCGAGCTTCACTTTCGACGACCGCCAGGCGGTCGCCGGCGTCCGGCGTGCCTGAGAAACCGAGCACCTCGACCGGAGTCGAAGGCCCGGCGCTCTGCACCGGCTCGCCGGTGTCGGAGACCAACGCGCGCACGCGGCCCCATTCGGCGCCGGCCACCACGATATCGCCGGGATGCAGCGTGCCGCGCTGGATCAACACGGTCGCCACTGGTCCGCGGCCGCGATCGAGCTTGGCCTCGATCACGGTACCTTCCGCCGCGCGGTTTGGATTTGCTTTGAGGTCGAGAATTTCCGCCTGCAAGCCAAGCATTTCGAGCAGCTTGTCGATATTCGTTTTCTTGGTGGCAGACACTTCCACGTCGACCACTTCGCCGCCCATGGATTCGACCTGAATCTCGTGCTGCAAGAGGTCGGTGCGCACACGATCCGGCTTGGCGTCCGGCTTGTCGATCTTGTTGATGGCAACGATGATCGGGACCTTCGCCGCCTTGGCGTGGTGGATCGCTTCCACCGTCTGCGGCATCACGCCGTCGTCGGCGGCGACCACCAGTACCACGATGTCGGTGACCTTGGCGCCGCGCGCGCGCATCGCGGTGAAGGCGGCATGGCCAGGCGTGTCGATGAAGGTGATCTTGGCGCCCGACGGCGCGGTGACTTGATAGGCGCCGATATGCTGAGTGATGCCGCCTGCCTCGCCCGCCGCCACGTCGGAGGAGCGAATGGCGTCGAGCAGCGAAGTCTTGCCGTGGTCGACGTGACCCATAACGGTGACGACCGGCGCGCGCGATTCGACCTGCGCTGGATCGTCGGCCACGTCAAAGAGTCCCTCTTCCACGTCGGCTTCTGCCACCCGGCGCACGCTGTGGCCCATTTCCTCGGCAATGAGTTGGGCGGTATCGGCGTCGATAACGTCGTTGATTGTGACCATTTGGCCTTGCTTCATGAGCAGGCGGATCACGTCGACCCCGCGCTCGGACATGCGGTTGGCGAGATCTTGGATGGTGATCGCTTCGGGGATGATTACCTCGCGAACCAGCTTTTCCTTCGGCTCGCTGGAGGCGACGCCCTTGAGCCGCTGGGTGCGGCGGCGGAACGAGGCGACTGAACGTTCGCGCACCTCATCGGCACGCAACGCGGT
>JBARNC010000327.1:0-1532 GCA_049802775.1 Pseudolabrys sp.
AAGCCCCATACAAGGGCCCTGGTGCCGATTCCGAAGAGAAGCACGAGCCCGTGAGCGACATCGACACTGTCGTGATGGATAGTCTGAAAGCGCTTGACCCCAACCGGCCGATTAGAGAAGCGGACATTGGTCGGAACTAACGCTGAATTCCCCGGATGTGGTGAAAGCGCCGATTGCCGGGTTTTCGAAACGAGCCCTGAACGCCGCCGAGGCTCTGCCGTGCGGGCACTACCTCTCGGACGAAGCGCCTGAGGAAACCTACGCCGAGCTGCGCGCGTTCTTTGCCGTCGGTTGAAAGATTGTCCCCTTACGAGGCCGGGACGGCTGCCGGCGCGGCCAGGAAGTTGTGTGTTGCGTACCACAGAAGATGCCGGTTCTTGCTGTATCCCACGGAGTGCGCGGTGTGCGGCAGGATCACGAACTGGCGGTCGCCGTTCGGCAGTTGCTGATAGAAGTCCAGAAGGTCCTCATTGGTCGAGTTATTGTCGAACGTACCGCGGACCATGAGCACCGGCACGAGCACTTTCTTGGGATCGACCAGCGGCAGATTCGCCGCCATGTCGAGATAAGTGCCACTCGGCACCTTATCGCCGAACTTCATCTCGTCCGCGATGATGGCTTCGGGCACGGCCGGATCGTAGCTCGAGGCGTAGCCGTCGCGGGTGAAGATCGAACGGATCATGGCCGCATCGCGTTTGCGGGAATTACTGTTGCGATAGGTTTCGACCACCTTCGCGCGCCTTCCGATCTCGGCCGCGCCGGTGCCCTTGTAAGTGAAGGCGACCAGCACCAGGCGGTCGACGTGCTCTGGCGCCACCTGCGCGTAGGCGCCGGCGCGGATCCCGCCCGACGACGTGCCGTAGAAACGCATCTTCGATTGCCCGGTCTCATTAAGCACCACAGGGATCGCGGCCCTGAGGTCCTTGACGCTGCTGTCGATGTCCGAATTGTTTCCGGAACTGCCCGAGCGGCCGTAGCCGTCGTGGTCCATGGTCCATACGTCATAGCCGTAGCGCGCTCGCCGCTCGGAATGTCCGCTTTCGGGGGTAAAGCGGACATATCGGACATGCTGCAATGTCCGCTAATGACGGTGAGTTCAACCGATCGACGCAACACCTTCTAGTCTTTCCAGATGGGGAGGTATGCGTATGGAGGTAAATGCACGGACATGGTTCACGCCGAAGCAGAAAGCTGAGCCGAGAACGCCAACGGCTTGCTGCGACAGCATTTCCCGCGCCGAACAGATCTCACATTTCTCTCAAGCGCACCTGAACGGGATTGCCCTGCGGCTCAATCAAGCCCTGAAAGAGGCTGGGCTGGTGTTGCAGTGACCGATTGAATCCACCGGAGTAACAGCGGACGAAATCGGATTTTGGCTCGGGATGGTTTGTCCGCTAAGACCCAAAGCGGACATTGCCAAATAACAACAGTCTCGCGAGTTCGGTGGGCGCGTGCGCCGGCAATAGCTGTCGGCGTTTGTCCTCAATATGTCGCCGCTCGGCGGTCAACCCCAAAGGCGCCCGGTGCCGCCG
>JBARNC010000328.1:0-4592 GCA_049802775.1 Pseudolabrys sp.
AGCGGTGCCGAGGGTGGCCCCATGGCGGCCGCCTGACCCTGCGGGTCACCTTCGGCAAATGGCAACAGCACCGATGCGCCGCCGTCCGGCTGCTGCGCACGCGCGGCAAGCGGCCACGCCATCGCTCCGCAGAAGCGCGATGAACTCGCGCCGCCTCATCAATAGTTTCACCGACATCCGGTGCCAGCGCCTGCTTTGCGCCAACCCACTAGCGCGTCTCCTGCAGTGAGCTTCATGCAGGCAGAATAAAAAAAGCCGGGCTGGAGTGGGAACCTGCCCGGCTCTCAGTAAAGTGGAAAACGAGTCTAGTGATCGCAAGCCGTTGCTGGGGGGGCGCTCACGGCGACGACGAGGACGGCGAAGTCGACAGCAGCCTGATATGTCGGCCCCCCGATCTGCGATGGCCGCGCCTTCCGCGTGCGCCGGCGATGAATGAGCGGATACGCTCATCCACCTGCGCGACGCGTTGCGTTGAAGTCATTCAGTGCAAACTTGACCCGGTCGCCAGTGATCGCGCCGTCGCGGCTTCAGCGGCCGTGACCTGCGCGGCTCCCGGCATGCCCCGTCCCTCCTCGTCGATCACCGCAATGCGGCGGTTGATCTCGGCAATGACGCTGCGCGCGAACGGGCCGAGATGAACATAGATCGCCATCATCGAGACGATGGATCGCAGCGCCCCCGGATTGTTGCGCGCGCAATTCATGAAGGCCTTCCAGAACATGTCGCGTCCGCCGGGCATGGCATCGAGAATGCGATTGACCATCTGCAGCGACGATAGGCGCATGTCTTCCTTCGCCCGTTCCGGCCGCCCGCTGCGATCGAGCATGGCGGTGAGGCGGTCAAGGCGGCGCGCATAGGCGGCCGGTTCGAACACCTGCTCGAGGATGAGCTTGTAGTCGGTGAGGATTTCGCGCAGCGGCCGCTTGGGCTCGAAATTGATCCCGAGCGAGCACTGGTCGCCGGCACGGTCCTCGAGCATGACGTCGTGGCCTTCGTGCAGGCGTCCTTCCCGGGCGAGGCGGCGGGTCAGCTGCGTATTCGGCAACGCATAAAGCAGGCCGACCATGCTGACCGGTATGGCGCATTCGTCGATGAACTCAGCCATCGCGTCGGCGATCGAACCCTTCTCGTTGTCAAAGCCGACGATGAATCCGGCAGTCACGAACATTCCATAGCTGTAGAGCTTGTGGATGTTCTCCGCCATGTTGCGCTTCGTATTCTGCTTTTTGCTCGTCTGCTTCAAGGTCTCGGGGTCCGGGCTCTCGATGCCGATGAAGAGGGCGAAGAAATTCGCCTGCTTCATCATCTCCAGCAGTTGATTATCGTCGGCGATGTTCATCGAGGCTTCGGTCGAGAACTCGAACGGATAGTCGTGCGCCTGTTGCCAGGCCTTCAGCTCGGGCAGGAAAGTCTTGAGCGCCTTCTTGTTGCCGATCAGGTTGTCGTCGACGAAGTCGACATGGCCACGGTAGCCGAGCTCATACAGCCGCTCGAGTTCCGCAAGCATCTGCGCGTTCGACTTGGTGCGGGGCCTGCGCCCGTAGAGCTCGATGATGTCGCAGAACTCGCAGGTAAAGGGGCAGCCGCGCGAATATTGCACACAGATGTAGAGGTAATGGCTGAAGTTGAGTAGATCGAAGCGGGGCATTGGCGTCTTGGTAACGTCGACCTGAAACTTTTCGGCGGTGAAGATACCGGAGCGCTCGCCGTGTTCCCAGGTGGCAACGAAATCCTTGATGACGTCCTCTGCTTCGCCCAGCACCTGGAAGTCCGCCGCTTGATAGAGATGCGGGCTAGAGGTGACGTCGGGCCCACCGACGACGACCGGCTTGCCGTGGGCATGGCAGAGTTTGATGATGCGTTGGCAATCGGGCTGCTGGTTCAGCATGCCACCGGTCATGACCATGTCGGCCCAAGCGATGTCGTCCGAGCTCAAATTCTCGGTGTTGCGATTGACGAGCTTGAACTGCCAATGCTGGGGCAGCAGCGCGGCAACGGTGATCAGACCGAGCGGAGCGGCCGGATAACGCGCATCGAGGAGCTTGCAGGTGTCCGTATAGTTCCAGAACGAGTTCGGAACGAATTTCGGATAAACCAGCAGCACCCTGCACGGGCGGTCGGACATTCGCGGTACCCCCCAAACCGCAGATATCGCACGAATGGCCAGGAACGCAACAGGTTAACGGCGTAGTGTAGCCCTTTTCCAGTCTTAAGCGCAATCAAACGGACACGGTGCGCGCTTCGGCCCCTATGCTTCCATCGGCGCCGTCGCTCGGGCGTGACCTTCTTGGATCTGCTTCACACGTTTCGCTTGCGCGACATAAGCTTGCGCCGCGCTCGTGCCAAACAATTCATACGTCTCGGCCTCATCGGCGGCGACCGCAGTCATCGCGATGTCGGTATACGTATAGCGTTGCAGATCGGTCTTGATACGCAAATAAATGCGGCGAAGTTTTAAATAGAGCGCTATCCATTTAACAAGCTTGCTGGCGACTTCCCCGAAATACTTCGGATAGAACGACCACGCTGGCTCAAGCGGCAGCCCCGGACGGCGGTCACGGCGAGATCGCCGGCGCAAAAATCCACCCTCGAGGGGATGAATGTGTTCGATATTGATGCTGCCCATGAACCAGGTGATGAGAAATAGCGCATTGCTGGCGTTGGCTTTGGTGACAGCAACGCGCCGCATCACCTTTTCGACGTGGTCGATGGTGTAGTAGCGCTGCCACGCCATTTTGTAGGCGCAGTCCCACTCCTCGCGCGACATGCGTGGATGCGTTGTACAGATGTGGTTGAGGTCGTACTTGTTCAGATCCGGATCGAGTGGCGCACCAGCCTTGAACAGCTTGAGGTGATCCTCTGAGCCCGGCAGCGGCGTCAGATAGAAAAACTCCATAAGGTCAACCGGTAATTCGCGTTTGATCACGTCGATGTCGTGCATGATTGACTCGACGGTGTCATTTGGAAAGCCGAGTATATAGCCGGCATAGGTGATCACGCCGGCGTTTTTCCATGCCAGTAACATCTGGCGGTATTCGGTAATTTTGTTCTGCCGTTTCTTGGCGCCGAGAAGATTGTCCGGATTGATATTCTCTAACCCGATAAACACTCGTCGGACGCCAGCAAGTGCACACTTTTCGATGAAGTTGGGCAGCTTGTGGCACAGCGTGTCGACCTGAATGATGAAGCTGGTATTGAATTTCTCAACCTGACGAAGATAGACGAGACGATCGAGGATCGGTTCCCAGTCCTTGTTGCGCGCGAAATTATCGTCGGTAATGAAGAATGCGCGCAGACCCTGCGCGTAATTCATACGCACAATGTGCTCAACGTCATCCGGCGATCGGCGACGTGACTTTCGTCCCTGCACGTTGATGATTGTGCAGAACGAGCACTCGTAGGGGCAGCCGCGGCCGGCATCGAAGCTAGTCGTACCGCCAGCTGTGCGTTGCGCGCGCTCAACTGCCATCAGCGGGATTGGGGTGTTCTCGATGTTCGGCAAGTCGTTCATATAATTGTAAAGCGGCCTGAGTGTTCCAGCCCACGCATCGCGCAGCACTTCGTCGAGCCGGCCTTCCGCCTCGCCGGCGAACAACGACACGCCCATCGTCTTGGCCCGGTCGAGATCAGGGTCGACACCGCCGAGTATGGCCAACACACCAGACACATGAAAACCACCGATGCCAACCTGAATACCGCGTGCTCGCAATGGCTTTGCCAGATCAAGTGCGCGCGGGAACTGGTTCGATTGCACTCCGACCAGCATCACCATGCCGGCGCCGGCAGCTTCGACCATCGCAGCCAGCCGTTTCGGATGGATGCGGATGTTGGTTTCGTCGAATGCATGGATGTCGATGTTGACGTCGTCACCAAGAATCCAGCGCTCGGCGCAATCCTTGGCAAGACCATAGAGGGAGGCGAGCGAGTTTGACGGAATCGGTGAACGCAGCCATCGAATGACGTAACCCTCGTCATCGTAATGCGACGGCTTGACCAGCACGAGGCAAAACCGCCGCGCGCCATTTCTGACGACCCCCGTCGCGCTCATACAAAACCTACTGGTTGGAGCAGCAAAGCTAAGTGCAAGAAAGAACCAATAAGCACTATACGCGGTTTTTGGATCGAGGCACGCAGCAAATTCGGTTTATCGAAATGGATAGTCGAGCTTTCACCTATAAGACTGCTCCAGCAAAGAACCCGCTCGACGGTCGCGACTGCGTCCACACTGTCCGGTTCGAGAAAGTTGGCAGACCCGGTACTTGAGATCGAGCATCATTCGCAGTGCAATCGTCATGTCCGCTTTATCCCCAAAAGCGGACCATTCGCAGTGCAAAAACAGATGTCCGCTTTATGCCAATAGCGGACATGCCTGCATGTGCGTCGCTCGCGATCACGTCGCGACGATTTTAGATAGACTTGTCAATCGCCCAGCCTATCGCACGGACGATGCCGTATGCGGCCAATGAAACCAATCCGATGCCGGTTAGGCCGATAGCGATTCCGCCCGCGAGAATTGGAATGTCAGCTGGAATCAAATCCCACAGCCTCAGGCCAAGTGCATCCTTTGCCATTAACAAAAGGCCCGCCGCGAG
>JBARNC010000329.1:0-2333 GCA_049802775.1 Pseudolabrys sp.
GCTTTGGACACGTTGTGTTGTGTGCGCTCGAGCAGGTGGAGCACGTAGCGCTCCTCGAAGGCGTCGATGGCGGCGGCGCGTGCTTGCTTGAAGAGCATGCGCAGCAGGGCGTCGTCGCTCTCGTCGCCGGTGAGCGGGTCGGCGATGGTGTGCGTCGCCCTGCGCGGGTCGGCGCGCGTGATCTCGTCGCGCGGTAGCGTGGGTGCGTGGCGCGTCTGCGTGTGATGCATAATTGCTTTGCAAAAAGGGCAGTCTCCGGTCTCCGCAATCATGTAGCACATCGTACCGGAATGATCGTCTCGTTTGGAGTGGCCGAAGACGCGGCAGCCCAAAGGAAGGTTGACTTCCGCTTTGGGTCATAAGCTGACATATGCAGTGCAATAGACCATGTCCGCTTTACCCCCGAAAGCGGACATTCACCGGCAGATCTTCAATGTCCGCTAAGTGCCAAAATCGAACATCGAGCCAGTGTCGCAGCCGGTCAATCACCTCACGCATCTAGCGCAATTGCTATACTCTGAGCCCGCGCTCTCTTCGAACTTGTCTCGGGCCCTGCACCGGGTCCAGAGAAGGTGCGAGTCGCCGCATGCGGATCTCAACACTTGATATCTCGGGCATAACCACCACTGTTCGGCGTCACGAGGCGCTGACGCGTTTCGCGCGCTATCTGCTTCTCTACAATCTCGTAATTTTATTGTGGGTCGTGATCACCCAACTCTCCCAGATGCGTTCGTTCGAAGGATTACTCGAATCGATCGCGGGTCTGGACTGGAAATTCGCGGCGCTGGTGCTTGGAAGCATAGGCGCGACTTATCTAATTCTCGCACACCGGCTGTGGTGGGCATACGCAGTGATCATGGTAGCCCAGGTCGGCTACTTTTTTTACGCGAGTTCAGCAGAATTAGCGCTATTCCGGGCTTCAGTCCTATTCGCAATTGGCGTGATCACCCTGCCCCCCATGCGCCCGCTCGCACCGGTCGCGACCGAGGTTGCGATCATGGTAATCGGCTTTGGTTACATGATGATCTTTTTGTGCCTTTACAGTACCGCGTGGGCCGTCAGTGGTGGACGCGTCCCGCCCGGCGCCTACGGTCGGCGCCTGGCCCCGCTTGAGCCGTTACGTCCTTCTCGCCTGCTCGATACTTTACTGCCAGGTCGTCGATCAGAGAACGTCACACTCTGGGAGGCCGCGGTTTTCGCGCTTTCTTCGTTGCTGTTCGTGGCAGCCTCGATGGCCCCCTTTTACGGCTTTCGGAGAGTGCAGAATGAGTTCCAGTCGGGTTTCGCATCGCAGGTCCTGCAGGTATGTCCAGCACAGCCTCCCGAAGCGACGATAGCCTGTTGGGCGCAATATTATCCCTGGAGCCGGACGGCGGTCGACCACGGAGTGCCTATTGTTATCGCCGTTGTCTGCCTCGTACTCGCGAACCGCCTACGCTACTTCGGCAGGCAACATTTCGTAAATCGACTTGCCGCGCGACAGATATCACCGATCGGATCGAGCCTTTTTCTGCGCGCTTTTCGCGACGACCAGGTGCGCATTCGTCGGGCAAGCCGAAACCTATTCTCATCTGTATTCGATCTCGGTCGCGTGCCTGCCACCCTTGACGAACTGATGCTTGAGCGCCTCGAGGGACGTGGCGATCTGATTGCCATCGGCAATCCACAAGATCGCAAAGGCGGTGCACGGCAATCCCCTTGGGGTGCACAACGCCTGTATGTGGATGATGCTCGCTGGCACGAGACCGTCACCATGCTTGCGCGCGATGCAGATCGTATTGTCCTGTGTATCGATGAAAGTGATGGGGTGCGGTGGGAGATCGAACACGTGCTGCAAAACGGTCACGCCAACAAGACGCTGTTCTTCCTCAATCCCTCCATCGGTGTCCAGACTCGCACACGGCAGTTGATGGAGCATTTTGGCGTTTCCGCCGCAGATCTTGCATCTGTCGATGTCAACCGTATCCTGGCGATCCGCGTGACTTCGCCCGAGCAGTTGATCTTGATGTTGTGCAACAAGCCGGAGCGCGATGCCTATCTGGTTGCAGCGCGTTTAGCCTTCTGAATCAGGCGGGAGGCCGGCCGATGTCCGCTTTGGGTCATAAGCGGACATTTGCAGTGCAAAACGGCATGTCCGCTTTACCCAGTGATCTCAACCGATCGACGCAACACTTTATCCTGAAACGGAAAGATGGGGTGTATGGCGCGCCGGGCTGTGTAGTAACCGATGTTCTTGTTGGGCAGCCGCTTTCATTTTCTGAATGCGCTTCAACGACGCTTCGAAATTGGCGCGGCAGCGCGGATCACTTTCGACAGCATTGGCGACCTTCCGC
>JBARNC010000330.1:0-2114 GCA_049802775.1 Pseudolabrys sp.
CTTCGGCTCGAGCACGCCGTTCTTGTCGTGCTTGCCGGCGAGGTAGCGCACGATGGAATTCGATTCCCACAGCGGGAAGCCGTCTTCTTCCTCAAGGGTCGGCACCAGCCCATTTGGGTTCATCGCGAGATAAGCCGGTTCCTTGTTTTTGCCGAATGCGCCGCCGATGTCGATACGTTGATGTTCGAGCTTGAGCTCACCCACCGCCCACATTGCCTTTTGCACGTTCGACGAGGTGTTGCGGCCCCAGATCTTGATCATGATGATTTTACCTTGTGATGAACTTGACACGGCTCTGACGTCATCCTTCGAGGCTAGGCGCGTTCCGCGCCTCGCACCTCAGGATGACGGACAGAGGCCGTGTTGAATTATTCTAGTCGACGCGCTTCTTCCGGCAGCATGATCGGTATGCCGTCGCGGATTGGGTAGGCGAGCTTGGCCTTGCGCGAGATCAACTCCTGTTTGTCGGCGTCGTATTCAAGCGGCCCCTTGGTCACGGGACAAACAAGGATTTCCAACAGTTTCGGATCGACACTGCCGGTGGGCCGTTCTGTAGGGGGGACGGTGGGCATGGGGGAAGCTCCCGGAGATGCGGGTCTTATAGCATGGTCAGGCGACGCGCACTTCCTGTCGTCCCGGGCGACCGAGGGTTTGCGAGGGAGGCCCGGGACCCATAACCCTAGGACTATCGATGGGCGGCGGCGTATGGGTCCCCGCCTGCGCGGGGACGACATGGAGACTTACTGCAGCTTTGGCTCGCCTTCGGTATTTTTCTTGGCGAGCTCGATTTCGGTAACAGCAATCAGAATTTCGGCACGGGTTTTCAAGTCGGGCGCTTCTAGCAGGGCTTGCTTTTCCGCCGCGCCATAGGGCGACATCATCGACAGTGCGTTGACCAGGGCCTCGTTCGGCGCCTTTTCGATCCCTTCCCAGTCGGCCTTCAGATCGTTGGCTTTGAGAAAATCGGTCAACGCCGCGAGCAGCGCTTCGCGATCGACGGCATTCTCGCCCTTGCGCGCGACGAAATCGTCAGCGAACGGCGCGTAGGTGACGCGGCATTGCCGATATGCCGTGGCGACTTTCAGCTCCTCTTCGACGCGGAAACGCGCAACGCCAGTGAGCTCGATCAAATAGCGGCCATCGCCACTCTCGGCGAGCTGCGTGATCCGCCCGACGCAACCGATCTTGTAAAGTCGCGGCTTGTCGGCCGGACCGTCATGAGCGGCATCCGGCTGGATCATGCCGATCAATCGGTGACCATCGCGCAATGCGTCGTCGATCATGGAGAGGTAACGCGGCTCGAAAATATTGAGCGGCATTTGTCCACGCGGCAAAAGCAATGCACCCGGTAGTGGAAATACCGGGATCACTTCGGGCATTTCGATCGGCCCGCGATATTGAGCGTTCATCGGCATATTCGCTTCACTCCGCCGCTCGGTGCCGTCGCCGGGGGCGAACCTTTACGAGAACAAAATCGATGACAGACGCTTGCGGCCATCCACCGTGGCGGGATCGGTCGCGCCCCACGCTTCAAAGAATTGCACGAGCTGCTTGCGCGCACCATCGTCGTTCCATTTGCGATCACGCTTGACGATTTCGATCAAATGTTTGACGGCGTCCTCGCGTCTGCTCTTGGCGTTGAGCGCGACCGCAAGGTCGAAGCGTGCCTGATGGTCAAGCGGATCGGCGAGCACCTTTTCTTCGAGCTCTGCCAAGGGCCCGAGCGACTTGGCCTGCTCGGCAACCTCAAGTGCTGCGCGTGCTGCGGTAACGGCCGCTTCGTTGCGCTTGGCCTCAGGTACGAGGGCGAGCGTTTGTTTGGCTTGTTCGAGCGCGCCGGTTTCGACGTAACACCGCGCGAGTCCGGCGAGCGCGTGTACGTTGGTGCCGTCTTCCGCAAGCAGCTGCGCGTAGATTTCGGCGGCGCCGGCGGCATTGCCTTCAACCAGCGCAGTATCAGCTGCTTTCAGCAAGTCCTTTTCCTCGGCCCCGACTGCGCCTTTGGTGATCCGTTCCAGGAATGCGACCACCTGGCTCTCGGGCAATGCGCCCATAAAACCGTCGACCGGTTGGCCATTTGAAAAGGCGATGACCGCAGGGATCGACTGGATACC
>JBARNC010000331.1:0-1718 GCA_049802775.1 Pseudolabrys sp.
TTTATTTTGCGTATGGCGAATCACTTGCACCCAATGCTACCGGATTCTTGGCTATCATTCTCCAGATGACGCCGATATGACGTGAATACTTGCGATTTTTCGGCATTCAGCAAGACGGAGTGCCGTGTTCCGGTATTGCCCCTTCGGATGTCTATTGCCCCTGCGCTGCTGCGCAGGATGCTCCGAGAACAACCCTGAACATGTCAAATGATTGTACCCGCACCTGACACGCCGTCGGCGGATCGAGCGCAATGTTAATGACATCGCCAGTGGCCACGGACTGTTGCTTTCCGTTGATGTTGATATTCACGCTATCATTCGTGGGAGGACCGACTAGTCCAATGGTCAAGCGCCCGCCGGCGACGATCAGCGATTGGTTCGGCTTGATGTTATAAGTGTTCTTCGAAGGGACGATCGCCTCCAACGCCGCTTCAGTAGTTGAGAGCTTAGTTTGCAGAGCGACTTGTGTCGCGCCTTGGTCTGAAATTTGCGTTTTGAGTTTCTGGTTATCGGCCCGGAGTTGCTGGATAGCCTGCCTGGCGGCAGCAATGTCGAGGTGCCCGATATTCAAACCAATTACATAACAACCAATCCCGCCCAGTATTGCGGCGATCAGCAGCAACCGGCCCCGTTGGGCCGACAACAGACGATACAGTCGAGATCTGACCGTTTGCCGTGATTCCGTTGTGTCAGTCACCTGCGATTCCTTCGCAAATCTAGGCGCAATTACTCTGCACGCCTCCATGATTGCCGATTTACGTGTCAGAAGGCAATTCGAAAAATAGCGTCCTTCGCTAGTATCACTTTTCCTGGATGCGATTTAGATAATCGATGATGGCAAGGATGCGAGCTCGCACGACTGCTTCTAGATCATAGGAAGGATCAATCAATATGTCCGAGGGGGGCAGCAATCTCGACGTGTAGGTCCCCCAAACAGGCATTTCACGAGTGCCGTGCGCGGCAATCGCTGTTCGTCCATCGATGATCTCGTACATTACGCCAACGGGAAATACGCCGCCGTTTTTCCTGGAGAGAGCGGTCAAATCGGTCGGCGCCACCTTTAATTGGTCTCTAAGCGGTCCCTTACCCTTTCCATCGATACCGTGGCAGCTCGCACAAGATGATCGGAACAGCAATTTGCCTGCGTCAGTGTCTTGAGCTGCAGCAGCCGCATTTACTAGTCCAATAGTGAGGTGGGCGACCATCAGCCATTTCAGAGCGGTCTTGGTCATGTTACTTCCTCATTGTCCTGATGTTTGCCGCAACTTTAACAAGTAGGACCAGACCGACAAAAAAGCGTTGATTTAGATCAGAGTTCTGTCGGGAGCCGCACTTGCTCCAGCGCCGCTTTAACCACTCCCCAGATCACGAGGCAGGCTCTTGCACCTACGGTTTAGGTGCTCCTGCTCCAGAACCTGTCCCCGGTGTGACGGAACGCAACCACTCGGGAAGGAACTTTTTAATTTGCGAAAGATCAAGCGGTAGAATTGAAGTCGAGTGATCATCTGGCCGAGCGGCAGGGGTAGTCGAACCTTTCTCCAGCCCGATGGGCGTATTGGCCTGAGTTACGTCCGGTGGCGGTGACGATATAACGGCCGAATTTTTCTTATCGGGCGTCGCCAATGCACTACCGGCAGGTGTGGCCGGCTTGACCAGTGTATTGCCCGCCGGAGCGGGCGAGGTTGCGGACATCTTTTCGTTTGGCGTCACATTTTCCT
>JBARNC010000332.1:0-2887 GCA_049802775.1 Pseudolabrys sp.
CCTTGCGTCCTGGGTCATCATGATGGTGGCAATGATGTTTCCGACCGCCGCGCCCATGGTCCTCGCTTTCCATAGAGTGCAAGCAGTTAAGTACCAGCTTGATGACGCACTCGTTTCCACCTGGGTGTTCGTGGGGGCGTATTTGTTGGTGTGGGCATTTGCGGGGATTGCCGCTTATGCCGGGGTTCTAGCCGCCGAAACCGCTGCCGTGCGCGCAGCACTAACCCCAGCCGCTGAGGCTCAAGTCGGCGGTGTAATTCTCATAGTTGCGGGTATCTATCAGCTCACGCCATTAAAGCAGCTGTGCCTCTCAAAGTGTCGCACGCCCATCCGCTTCATTATGACGTCATGGCGCGACGGGACCGCGGGCGCATTTCGTATGGGCTTGCTCCACGGAATTTATTGTCTGGGCTGCTGCTGGCTTCTTTTCGTCATTCTCTTTCCGCTCGGCATGAATGTTGGAGCGATGGCAGCTGTCACTCTCATCATACTGGCCGAGAAAATGCTGCCTTGGCCCCGGCTCATGCCTCACGCGGCGGCTGCCGCGCTTGTGTTTTACGGTGCGCTGGTGATTGCGTCATCCCAACTCCACCCCACATTCCAGAAAGATGGCAGCGCGGCCATGCCCGCAGAAATGCAGATGAAGATGCCCGGGAGTGGCAGCGCACCAGCCATGAAGTAACCGGGCACACTCAGCTCCTTCAAGCGATGTCCGCTTACACTTAGCGGACATGCCGAGTTACATGTCCGCTTTCGGGGGTAAAGCGGACATCGCTTCAACTCGATTTTGCACATTATAAAGCTAAATTATCTGCCGCCGACATTCGTTAGTAGCGCCAGCCGCACCCCGAGCTGAGGGAGAACATCATGCGGAAACTTCACTGCCTCGAATTGACTGTTGTACTTGCGCTGGCGTTCGCTGAACTGGCTTTTGCACAAGGCGTGAGTATCAACAAACCCGTGCCTGTCACCGTCAGCAACTTTGTTCGCGCAGAGACCGATTATTACTTCGGACAAACGGTGACGCAGGGTGGCTTTGGGCTTTCACACACTCGGCAAATGGTCCCGATTGACAAACAAGACATCGTCCGCATGAACCGCGACACGCTGTATTCATCGGGCGTCTTTGACCTCAAGGCATCGCCGCTGACGATTATACTTCCCGACGCGGGAAAGCGCTTCATGTCGATGCAGGTCATATCGGAGGATCATTACACGGTTGAGGTTGTGTACGCCCCAGGGCCTCACGTTTACACCGAGGACATAGCTAGGACGCGCTATGTCTTAGCGATCATCCGCATTCTTGCTGATCCCCGAAACCCCGACGATATAAAGGTCGCCAATGCCTTACAGGATGCGATCAAGGTTGAGCAGCCTAGCGTGGGCAAGTTCGAAGTGCCGAATTGGGACCCCGTTTCACAGAAGAAGATACGCGACGCACTCAGCGTGCTTGGCAGCATGTTGGGTGACATGCCGGGTGCCATGTTCGGCAGCAAGAGCGAAGTCAATCCGGTTAGCCATCTGATTGGCACGGCCATCGGTTGGGGCGGCAATCCAACGGAGGCGGCGGTCTATCTGAGCGTCTACCCAAAGGCGAACGACGGCAAGGTCGTGCATAAGCTGACGGCCAAAAACGTGCCGGTCGATGGCTTCTGGTCGATTAGCCTGTACAACGCCAAAGGCTTTTTTCAAAAAAATGTTTTCGATGCCTATTCGTTGAACAATCTGACCGCAAAGGCAAACCCGGATGGTTCGGTCACGGTACAGTTCGGCGGCTGTCAGAAGAGCACTGCGAACTGTCTGCCGATCATGCCGGGGTGGAATTACACGGTGCGAATGTATCGACCCCGAAAGGAAATCATCGACGGCAGCTGGAAGTTTCCAGAGGCGCAACCAGTGAGATGAATTGGTTCGATATGCCGCGCTGACTTAGCAATAGCCCGGTGGCGAAGTCGGTGTCCGGTCAACTTAGACCACTCCGGACACGGCGGACACCAAAACCGGACACGGTGTCCGGATAACGAGCCGGGAACCAGTAAGCGCCGCCGGTGGTTAGTTTACTAGGCGATTGATCTACGTCATTGCGCATAGCCTGTGCTTTCCGAAAATTCCATCCGGCGTGGATTCGCATCATAAGGCAGAATCATCGCATCATTTTGATCGATGTTTGTGATCCTGCACGCGCTCGGCATATTTGTCGCCGACATGTTCAAGTCGCGGTGTCGTCTCCAGGCTGAAAACCTGTTCCTACGGCATCAACTTAATGTCGCTTTGCGGCGAGCACCGTCGCGTCTTCGACTGCGCGGCAGAGATCGGGCGCTGCTCATATGGATGACCAAGTTATGGCCGAGCCTGCTTGGTGCGGCCCAGGTGGTTCAGCCGGAGACCATCCTGCGGTGGCATCGCGCAAGCTGCTGGCCGAAGAGCAGAAAAAACAAAGAGCTGCTGGCGATCATCGCTAGCTTCTCTCAATATCCTTAAGCGCCTCGGAGGCAATGAAAACAGCTTCCGTTGTCCCCTCGTTGAGCTGCCGCCTGATGGCATGATGAAGACGCTCAGCCATATCCGGCTGCATGCGCTTCCGATCCTCGGAAATGTATTTCCAAGCGAGTTGATAGGCTAAATTGTACGATTCAATCTTCCGCGCAATTCCGGCCATCGCCCTTACGCGAGCGGATTGTATGAGTAGCCGGAATAGAGGCCGAGATTGGCACCGCTGGCACCCAGCAGTCTTTCCATCTTCTTAATTGTTTTATCGATCACACTGCGCGGTTTGTCCTGAATCTCACTTTTGAGTTCAACGAGGGCCTGATTAGCGCTATCAAGACGCCGTGCCAGGATCGCCGCTACGTAGAAGAGCGCGGCCGGGTCTTGCAGAGCGGCCGGG
>JBARNC010000333.1:0-1918 GCA_049802775.1 Pseudolabrys sp.
GAAAGACGCCTATGCCTACACTTGCGCAAGATCCTTGATCGCCGATATCGAGAAAGAAGCCGAGGTTGCACGCTTGCTTGGCTTTAAGGCAGATGTCATTGCGCGTGCGCCATTGCCCTTTGAAACCGCCGGCGCATTGCGTTTCCCGAGCGAAGCTCAGTTCAATCCGATGCGATATCTTCAAGGTCTCGCGGCCGCTGTCGGGCAAGCGGGGGGAATAGTTTTTGAAAAAACGCGTGCCACAAACATAAAGGCGGGACGGCGCTGGCGGATTGCTACCGAGCACGGGAATCTCGATGCCGAAAATGTTGTCTTGGCCACAAATCTGCCGATTGCGGGGCCTGGTCACTATGACATCAGGACTCGACCGCGGGGGCATATCGCTATGGCGTTTCGCGTCGCTTCGAATGCAGTCCTGGAAGGAATGTTTATTGGAATTGATCACCCCACCCACTCGATCAGATCCGGACGGGATAACGAAGGCCCTTTGCTCGTTGTTCTCGGGCCAGCATTTGTGACCGGACAAGAAGGGAATGTCGCCGCTCGCTTTCGCGAGCTGGATGAGTGGACGCGCGAAAATCTGCCAGTGCAACAGGCCGTCTGGCGCTGGTTCAACGAAGACTACGATACTCCTGATCGGGTGCCATATGTTGGAGGGCCTGACAAAAAAGCGAAGGGGCTTTACGTGGCTACGGGGTTTAATGGCTGGGGAATTAGCAACGGCACGGCGGCCGGACTCCTAATTTGCGATCAGATTCAAGGACGTTCGAACCCTTGGGCCAAACTCTATGATCCTCAACGGGCCATTCCCAAAAAGTACAACAAGGGCGATGACACACATTCTCTTGTACGCAGCATTGATGACATTCCGCACGGTCACGGCGGCGTTATCAAACGTGGCAAAACCGCGCTTGCTGTGTGGAAATCCAAAAATGGTCGACCTCGCGCAGTCTCCGCATCGTGCACGCATGCGGGATGCATAGTGACCTGGAACAACGCTGATCTGACGTGGGATTGTCCCTGTCACGGCTCCGTGTTTTCGGCCGACGGACAGGTCATTCACGGGCCGGCTACCAAGCCTCTGGCAGTCAAACAACTGCCGAAAAACACTAAGCGAACTCGGCGGTCACGCAGGCAAAAGCGTGCGTGATCAAGTGGGCAACCGGCTAAAGCGAAGGCAATCGCAAGCGATAGTTCCGGCAAATACTTTAATGTGGTTGCACCCTTGAGGTTTGCGATCTGGTCATAATGGTGCAACCCATAGATTAGGCGGGACAGCAGGTGGCCCCTGTCCGATGGGCAATGATTGTCCGTATGGCAAAGCAGACGGGTCTCGTTCCTCGCGTTACCGTACAATCTCGCATGTGCCGGTCACTAAATTGGAGAGTGAAAAGGCTAGGAAAGTCACTTGCGGCTCACTGGCCCCAACTCGCACTCGGATGAAGTCGGTTACCGCTGTTGCGGCATCTTTTTGGGCACGCAAAGAAACATCGGAAATTTTTTCGGGGATTAACACATAATCGTTTGTACTAGCCTCTTGGATGGCTCTCCAGTTTTCCCGACTACCATTACTCGGATGGGTTACCGCGCCAGTCAGTGGGTTGATCACAATTCCATCATAGTATTTGCGACGGGCTTCCGCGATTGGGTCCTTATCAAAGGTGCCATCATCTCGGATTGTGACGGCATCTTTTGAAGTACATCTGTAAGCGTTGCTGGTATCATTCTGACCGAAAGCCACTCCGAAGTCCAACGTCAGAACGACGAATAGAAACCAACACGCACGTGATAAAAGTTGCGTGGTTCGAAACATGGAGCGCCACCTACATTAGCCGCCGACCAGCAGATAGATCGCGACGAAGAGCGTGATAACCCCGCACGTGCCGAGCAAACGCACATAGCGGACATTGTGTCCGGT
>JBARNC010000334.1:0-2513 GCA_049802775.1 Pseudolabrys sp.
GCCCCTGCGCACTTGTGCCGGTGCTTGGGCAAGCGGGTTGTGCCGGCCACCTATTGCGGACCGCTAATGGATTTCGCGGCTTCGACCGCGACGGAAAACGAATCGGCACTTTCACGATATCGACCAAGGCACACAGGCATTGCTCGAACTGGCAACTAACGGAGATAAAATCGAATGAGCGACGAACAAGGCAGACTCGACCCCTTTGCAGAACTGTTGAAGCGTGCAGCACTGTTGAAGCGGCAAACCTGGAGCAGCGTTTGCAAGGATTTCATGGCCGAACAATCTAAAGCGCGGCCATCGAGGCGGACAACCAAAATTAAACGGAGGATAATGAAGTGACTGAGGAAGCAGAACAAGGCGCGGTCGGCTTTTGGAATGGCAATTCTTTCGGATTCATCCGGGCAGACCGGGGAGGCTCAGATGTTTTCTTTCACGTTACGGAATTAAATGGCCAGCACGTCAAGCGCGGCGATCGCGTGACTTATAACATAGCCCCCGACCAAAGGAACCCGACCAAGTTTCGCGCAGTGCAGGTGCAAGTGCGATAAGCGACGGTGGGGTCGCCGTAGGTCACTGATCAACGGGCCGTAGTTGAGCGGACACGTGTTGCAAAATTAGCCGCGCCGCCAGTTCGTTACCCGCGATGTTCCAATGGGAGTCGTTTGGACGGTACAGCCTATCGTTGAGCGAGTGGGCGGAGAATTCAGTGGTCAAATCTATATAGTCTATCTTGAGTTCCTCGAAACTTGCGTGCAGCAAATTGTTGGGTAGCGTGAAGTCAAAAGATCCCGGAGCAAGTCCGGACGCTGCTACGACCCGCGTCTGCAGCGGCTTACTGACCTGCATCTCGTCCGGAATCAGTACGATCGTCAAACTAATGTTCCGGCTGTCGCACAATCGCTTTATTTCCGAAATGTACGACATAGCCTCCGCGAAGCGCCCCTCGAATGGCCGGCTGTTGCGGACAAAAATGGTGCTTCTTTTGAGCTCAAGCCTCAAATAGGCATTGTCGGTGAATGAACGCGCATTATCGTCATATCTCCCAGCAGCAACACTGATTGGTCCTTCGACTATTCTCCAACGCTCCAGAGCAAATGTGATCAAGGATGCCACATACGAATAGTCGAGATATTTCCTTCGCCGGCTCTCCTCCCCGAAATCATTGCCGATGAAAAAAGAAAGAAGAACCCTGTCGGGTTCAAGCGCAAATCCCTCATTGACCAACAGTGCTAGATACTCTTTTGGCCCTATGGCCGGAATACCCATGTTGATCAACTCGACATTGTGCCCGCTTTGCTTCAAGTACTGCTCCACCAAGGTCAGGTAATTGTATTCGTATGGTACGACGCCAAACGCGAAGCTATCTCCAATGCCGAGAGTGCGAATTGTTCCTGCGGCTTTACGCACGCTGAACTCGACGTCGTTGAAGCCTCTGGAATTGAGATGAAAATTCCAAAACGGCGCAAGCGGTTTGCCCCGGAATCGATCGGGGTTACCACTATAAAAGATGGGCAACGGATCAACAGAATTATAAATCCTAAGACTCACCTCTCCCAACGCGACTGTAATCAATGCAATGATCAGAACGTCTCGACCAACTCTCAAGATGCCTTTTCGTGCTGTCATATAATGGGTCTCGATAAAATGACACCGAAGGAGAATACGGCTTTTGCGCGCGTTTCAAAAAGGCCCCGGGCAGCAGACCGGATGAACGTCGCTGTCTGCTGCGGGGTCATTTTCCAGAATATGGGCTGCGCGGCAACAATGTCCGGCGCCCCAAGGCTGGCCCCATATGGTTGGTCGCAATAGTCGATTCAGTCCTCGCCAATGACCTAAATCAAACGGTCGAGGAGATGGTGCGCACATATGTCAAAAGAGATAGATGGATAAACTTTAATCTGCCGGCATCATCGAAATTCAGGCTGCGTTCATTAGAGGGTTAGGAAAATTGACGAAAATTCAGTCAATCAGGAGGACTGCTATGTTGAAAAGCGTCTCGATCTGCGCCGCAGTAATCCTAGCGGCGGCCGTTTTTGCCGATTCTGCGGAAGCAAGGCAGGGCTTTGGTGGTGGCCGGAGCATGGGCGGCTTTGGTGGTGCTCGCATGGGCGGGTTTAGCGGCGCTCGCTTTGCTGGCCCTGGGAGAATGGGAATCGCCGGTCCGGGCAGGTTCGCTGGTCCTATGCGCATAGGTCCGGGCCGAGTTGCTTGGGCAGGTAGAGGTAATTGGTCCGGCAACAGGTGGGCTGGTAATTGGCGCGGCGGGCATTGGCGCGGTGGACGTTTCTGGCCCTGGTGGGGCGTAGGCACTGGCGTCGCACTGGCCGCCGCGTGGCCATACTACGGCGGCTACGGCTACGATTCTTGTATCCAGTGGATGCCAGATTATGGCTGGGTGAACGTCTGCAACTATCCGTACGGCGGTTACTACTACAGATGAAATCTAAGCTGCAGTCGTCATAACGCTAAGGGAGGGCCAGGCAGTCCGCGCCCATGCGCCGGATCGCCAC
>JBARNC010000335.1:0-9834 GCA_049802775.1 Pseudolabrys sp.
CGATGACGCCACCGAACCGCTCTGCCAGCTCAAGAGCCAGCGCCGACTTGCCGCTCGTGGTCGGCCCCGCAATAAGCACCGCCCTGACCGTTGTCATAATGCCGCCTTGGTTGCGACCGTGATAGCACCTGCGGGACGAAACCTCATTCGGCGTGGGGCGGAGACAGACTTGACGCTCATTAAACCCTTCCGCGCTTTGCGACCTGCGTCCGGCCGCGCTGCCGAGGTACTTGCGCCGCCTTACGACGTAGTCTCCAGCGCGGAAGCGCGCGAACTTGCCAAGGGCAAACCGTGGAGTTTTTTGCATATTGCGAAACCGGAGATTGACCTCGACCCGGGTACCGATCCTTACGATAAGGCCGTCTACGCCAAGGCGGCCGAGAACCTCAAGCGCATGGTCGCGGAAGGCGTTTTGATACGCGATGTCAAGCCTTGCTACTACGTCTACCGCCTCACTTGGCGGGGCCACACCCAGACCGGCATCGCCGCCGCGGCTTCGCTTCAAGCCTATGCGACTAACAGAATCCGCAAGCACGAACTGACGACGCCGACAAAAGAGGATGATCGTGTCCGTCAAATTGAAGCCATCAATTCCCAGACCGGTCCAGTGATGAGCGGCTATCCAAACGCGCCGGAGATCGACGCCATTCTGGCGCGAGTGGCGGCCGGCAAACCGGGGGTTGACGTCACGGCCGACGATGGCGTGCGCCACCAGCTCTGGACGATCGCCGACGAAGCGACGATCCAGAAGCTCACTCTCGCCTTTGAGGCTTTGCCCGCAATCTACATCGCCGACGGCCATCACCGTTCAGCCGCAGCCGCGCGCGTCGCCGCCGCCCGTAAAGGCGAGGGTTCGCACAACTATTTTCTATCGGTGATCTTTCCCGAACATGAGATGACCATCCTCGACTACAATCGTGCGGTTAAAGACCTGAATGGTCGCAGCGCCGAGCAATTTATCGCCGAGTTGCGCAAGAGTTTCACAGTAACCGCATTCGATCAGCCGGTGCGGCCAGCGTCGTCACATGAGTATGGAATGTACCTTGGCGGCCACTGGTACAAGCTTTTGACCCGACCCGGGCTCGTTCCGAACGATCCGATCGGTCGGCTGCCGATCACCGTACTCACCTGCAATGTGATCGAGCCGTTGCTCGGCATCAAGGACCCGCGCACCGATAAGCGCATCGATTTCATCGGCGGCGCGCGCGGTCTGGAGGAGCTTGAGAAACGGGTGAAGTCGGGCGAGATGGCGATCGCCTTTGCGCTTTATCCGACGCAGATGCGCGACCTCATGGCGGTGGCTGACGCCGGCGGCATCATGCCGCCGAAGTCCACCTGGTTCGAGCCCAAGCTCGCCGACGGTATGGTCAATCACGTGCTTGACTGACGAAACGGCCAACGCGATCGGGTGCCGGCCGTCACTGCAAGCTCAGCGCTACAAAGCTCGGATCGCCGTCCGGCGATACCACCAGCAGCACTGCCGCCTTCTTGCCGTCCTTCTTAAGCTTTTCGATGCGTTGCTGAAGTTCGGTGGCATTTGCCACCGGCTGCTGTTGGACCTCAGCGATGACCATTCCAGGCGCGAGCCGCTTCTCAGCAGCCGGTGAATTCGGATCGACGCCGGTAATCAATACGCCCTTCACCTTATCTTTAATGTTGTGCTTTTTGCGCAGCTCATCGGTGAGATTGGCAAGATCGAGCCCGAGTGCTTTCTTCACAACAGGCTTAGCATCCGGCGCCGCATCCTTCTTCGTATCTAGTGCGGCTTGTTTCTCGTCCTCCAACCGGCCGAGCTTGACCGAAATTTTCTCTTCCTTGCCCTTGCGGATGACAATAACCTCGACATCTTTGCCAACCGGTGTATCCGCAACGATCTTGGGCAGATCGCGCATTTCCTTGACGTCCTTGCCGTCGAACCTGACGATAACGTCGCCCGGCTCAATGCCGGCGGGCTTGGCCGGACCTTTGTCGTCGATGCCGGCGACCAGAGCGCCGCGCGCCGGTTTAACGCTGAGGCTTTCGGCGATCTCGTCGCTCACCTGCTGGATGCGCACCCCTAGCCAGCCGCGGCGCACTTCCTTGAATTCACGCAACTGATCGATCACCGGCATTACAGTCTTTGATGGCACGGCGAAGCCGATTCCAATCGAGCCACCGGACGGCGAGATGATCGCGGTATTTACACCGATGACCTCGCCATTGAGATTGAACAAAGGCCCGCCCGAATTGCCGCGATTGATAGCGGCGTCGGTCTGTATGTAGTTGTCGTAGGGCCCTGACTGAATGTCGCGATTGCGTGCGGAAACGATACCGGCGGTTACCGTCCCGCCAAGGCTGAACGGATTGCCAATTGCGATCACCCATTCGCCGAGCCGCAGCTTGTCGCTATCACCAAATTTCACTGCTTTGAGCGGCTTGGTTGGCTTGACTTTGAGTAACGCGAGATCGGTCCTCTGGTCGCGACCGATAACTTCGGCTTTCAGCGTGCTGCCATCGTTGAGGATGACACTTACTTCGTCAGCTTCGGCGATGACGTGATTATTCGTCACTACCAGACCGGCGGGATCGATTATGAAACCAGAGCCAAGGGAATTGACGCGGCGCGGCGTTGGCGGCTGGCTATTGTCGCCATCCTGACCGGGCTTGCCAGGCTGGCCGTTTGGTCCGCGCCGGTTCTTAAAGAATTCCTCGAAAAACTCCTCAAACGGCGAGCCAGGTGGTAATTGCGGCATGGCGCCATTTCGCAAATCGACAGACTGCTTAGTCGAGACGTTGACAACAGCGTCTATGACCAGCTCTGCCACATCCGCTATGCCGTCCGGTCCACGCGCCGCGGCAGGCGAGGTCAAAGCCGGCCAAGCGATGGCGGCTGCTGTGAAAAGGGCGAAGCCGGCGCGACCTACAGGCCTCGTCAAACGGAAGAAGGATGCGCCCATGGGCGTCGAATCTCCTGGGGGTAAGTTGTTAATGAGAGTGGCCCCGACTTCGAGGCGATTCAAGGGCACCGCAAGTCAATACCGTATAGGCCTGATTTCCCACGTCATCCCCGAACCCACCAGACCATAAGCAGGCCGATGATAGCCGATCCAATCCCGATCAGGCGCAAGGAGACATCGGCAGTCTCCAGCACACTGGTCATCGCGCGTTTGGCCGCCTCTGGAAATGCCGCAAAGATCAAGCCTTCGATGACAAACACAAGTCCGAGCGCGGCCAGAAAGTCCGACATGCCAGTCCTGCGCGTTGCTAGCGGGACGGCGGCTGGGTGGTCGGCGGCGTTGCCGAATTCCCCTGCAGCTTACCCGACGGATCGGCAAAATAACGGAAGAAACTCGTGTCGGGCTTAAGCAGCATCCGGGTATCGTTAGGATGAAGGCCATGCTCGTAGGCCTGCATCGAGCGGTAGAACCCGAAAAAGTCCGGATCCTGGTTGAATGCATCGGCAAAGATCTGATTGCGGGTCGCGTCGCCCTCGCCGCGAACTTGCTCCGATTTTGAGGTTGCTTCGGCGACCAGTACGGTAACCTCGCGATCGGCGCGCGAGCGGATTTCCTGAGCACGCTGCGCGCCTTGGGCACGGAACTCTGCTGCCTCGCGCTGGCGCTCGGTCTGCATGCGCTGATAGACGGCTTGGCTGTTTTGCTCGGGTAAGTCGGCGCGCCGAATGCGCACGTCGACCACCTCAATGCCGTAGGCGGTTGCTTCACGGTCAACCAACTCGCGAATTCGAGCCATCAGATCAGCACGCTGATCACGCACGACGTGAGTGAAGGTCACCTCTCCCAGAACACGACGCAATGCTGAATTGAGCAGAATGGAAAGCTGGGAATTGGCGCCGGCAATCGAACCCAATGTCTGATAGAAGCGCAGAGGATCCTGGATGCGGTAGCGCGCAAAGGCGTCCACCACAAGCCGCTTCTGGTCGGAGGCGATCACTTCCTGCGACGGCGCTTCCAGATCAAGAATGCGCTTATCAATATACACGACCGAATCGATGAATGGCGCCTTGACGTTAAGGCCAGGCTCATTGACCACGCGCACCGGCTGTCCGAGTCGGACCACCAGCGCCTGCTGGGTCTGATAAACGGTAAACAGCGACGAATAACCGACGATCAGCGCGGCGAAGAAAATAACAGCAATGATGCCACCCACGAAATTTAGTCTCATGGCCGGCCTCCCGGTTGTGACTGGTTTCGCGTCTGTGGCGGACGAGTGAGCTCATTGAGCGGCAGATAAGGCACCACGCCGCTGCCGCTTGCTCCGGAATCCAGAATGATCTTGTCGGTGCCGCTGAGTACACGTTCCATGGTTTCGAGATACATGCGCTCGCGGGTAACGTTGGGCGATTTCTTGTACTGCTCAAGAATTTTCAGGAACCGGGACGTCTGACCGGTAGCTTCGGCCACTGTCTGTTGGCGATAGGCTTCAGCAGCCTGCGTAATCTGCGCCACGCGGCCACGCGCCTCCGGCACCACCCGGTTCGCATACGTCTGCGCCTCGTTAACAGCGCGCTCAAGGTCGGCGCGCGCGGCCTGTACATCACGGAAAGCGTCAATCACCTGCGCGGGCGGGTCAACCTTCTGTAGCTGCACCTGCTGCACGACGACGCCAGCGCCGTAATGGTCGAGCGTCTTCTGCATCAAGTCCTGCACGGCCGTCTCAGTGGTCTGCCGCGCGCCGGTGAGTATCGGCTGAATCTCAGAGCGACCAATGACCTCACGCATTGCGCTTTCGGCCACCGCCTTCACAGTGCCTTCGGGATTCTGGATGTTGAACAGGAATTCGCCGACGCCTGTTGGCTTCACTTTCCATAACACCGAGAAGTCGACGTCGACGATATTCTCGTCGCCGGTGAGCATTAGGCTCTCCTCCGGAACGTCACGCACGGTGGTGCCGCCGCGGCGGATGTCGTCAACTACCCGCATTCCAATATCGATCTTGTTCACACGCAGCGCCTTGGGCGTGAGCACCGTCTCAATCGGGTACGGCAAATGGTAGTTCAGGCCCGGCTGGACCTCGCGCACTTCCTTACCGAAGCGCAGCACAACGCCTAGTTCGTCCGGCTCAACCCGGAAGAAGCCGGAAAAACCCCAGAGCGCAAGGACGCCAAGGACAATGAGAGCGAACCCGCGCCCCCCGAGATTGCCGCCAGGAAGCACCTGCCGCAATTTGTCTTGGCCGCGGCGGAGGATTTCCTCCAGGTCCGGCGGAGTCGGTCCTGACGATTGCGGCCCGGAGCCCCACGGCCCCTTGCCGCCCGAGCCCCACGGCCCACCGCCGCCCTGATTTGTCCAAGGCATCGAATAATGTCTCCCGCGCCGGCTCTCTTGCCCGGCTGACCTTTAGTTGGGAGGGGTTATAGGGGACGCCAAGCCCCGTTACAACGCGCCCTCACGCCGCGTTTTGTTGGCTGTTCAGCGCCTTATAGCGGTTCAGCGCTTTACATATGTCGCCAGCGCGAAGTTTGCATCATCATTTGGCCCGGCAAAGTGTTCCTCGCGCGATATCTCTTGCCAGACCTCCGGATCAATCGACGGAAACAGCACATCCCCCTCAGGCGAGGCATGCACATGAGTAATTTCCAGGCGGTCAGCCATTGGCATTGTCGCCGCGAATATATCGCTTCCGCCGATCACCATGATTTCATCGGCCCCGCGCTTGACCGCGTCGGTGTGGGCATAGCCGAGAGCAGCATCGAGACTTGTGGCCAACACCGCCCCAGGCGCGACCAAACTGGGATCTCGCGTGAGCACGATGTTGGTACGGCCTGGAAGCAACTTGCCAATAGATTCATGAGTCTTACGGCCCATAATCACCGGCCGGTTTAGCGTCACCTTACGAAAGTGTTGCAAGTCGGACCTCAGGCGCCAAGGCAGTTGACCATCACGACCTATGACCGAATTGTCTCCAATAGCCGCAACCAAAACGATTTTCATAACGCCGTCTCGTCGCACGCGAACACTTTCATGAGACACAAAGCAACCGGGTGAAAAAGCGCTGCATAGTTTGAGGATCTCAAGTTCCCTGCATAGGACGATTGTTCTGATAATTTACTAACGTTCGATCACCCAGCACAGAAAATGCACTACCAAAATTCGATCTGGTGGTGCGGCATTTCACTTAAAATCATCTTAGCCCGATGGGTACAAACAGCGACAACAAGAACACCGCTTCCTGGCAAACAGGCTACACAGCCACCTCGGCCTTGATGTGGGGATGTGGATCATAATTCTCGATCGTGAAATCCTCATACTGAAATGCGAATATGTCCTTCACGGCCGGATTGAGCCGAATCGTCGGCAAGCGCCGGGGTTCGCGCGACAATTGCAGCCGCGTCTGCTCAAGGTGATTCAGATACAAATGGGCGTCGCCGAAAGTATGGACGAAGTTACCGGGCTTCAAGCCGGTCACCTGTGCCACCATAATCGTCAACAGCGCATAGGACGCAATGTTGAAAGGCACACCGAGAAAAACATCCGCCGAGCGCTGGTAGAGCTGGCACGAGAGCTTCCCTTCGGCCACGTAAAATTGAAACAAGCAATGGCACGGCGGCAGTGCCATCTTGTCGACATCGGCAGGGTTCCATGCGGTGACAATCAGGCGACGCGAATCCGGATTGCGTTTGGTCATTGCAATCACATTGCCGATCTGATCGATGGTCTTACCGTCCTTCGCCGGCCATGAGCGCCATTGCCGGCCATAAACTGGTCCCAAGTCGCCGCGCTCATCAGCCCATTCGTCCCAAATACGCACACCATGCTCCTGCAGATATTTGACGTTGGTGTCGCCGGCGAGGAACCAAAGCAGCTCATATATGACCGATTTTAAATGCACCTTCTTGGTCGTGAGCAGAGGGAAACCCTCATCAAGCGCAAAGCGCATCTGATGGCCGAATACTGACAAGGTGCCGGTGCCCGTGCGGTCGCGTTTTTCCGCACCACGACTAAGGATAAGTTCCATCAGATCGAGATATTGGCGCATCGGTCGTCTTTATATTTATATTTCGCGACTCAAAAGATGGGGAAGTTTAACGCCCGCGGCAACCGCTTGCAGATCCCTTATCAACCGCCGCAATACTGCCAATTTCCAACCGCTCGGCGCCGAGGCCTGATAGCATTGCATTATCGCAGTTGGGGGTTTGCCATGGGCTTTGATCGCATTCTCATCGCTCGACTTCTATTCACCCTGATGACCGTTGGCTGGGCGGTGCTGACAGTCGTCGCCGACTTCAACAAGACCCACGCTACCAATCCCAAATGGACACCGCATGCGCGCTTCCACGTGGTCTGGCAAATCTCGAGTTATGTAGGCTTCGGCCTGCTTGCCTTCGCGCTGATCTGGTGGCCAGGGCCCCTCGCGGTCGAGCGGCTATATTTTGTCGCGCTCATGGGGGCGATCGTTTATGCCGCCTTCTTCGCCGCATTGATCGCCATGCCTATTTATGGCGGTGCCGCCTACGATAAAAACGGCTACCAGCCCTTCAAGGCGCCGATTCCGATCATCGCGAAGAAATGGGATGCGAATATCACCGCTTTCTCGATTCAGCTGGTGATTCTCACCGCAGGACTGTTAGCGGTTACCGGAGCCTTATCTGGTTAAATCGGGTGGCGGGCGAAAGCCCGCGCACCCACCGTGGCTCTACAGCGCTACTCGACGAATACTTCCTCGCGCCGCTTGCGAATCATCGGCAAGGCCGCAATCACCAGCAGCCCGGCAGCGACCGCGATCAATCCTGCAGAAATCGGCCTGGTCAGGAAGACGGTGGCGTCGCCGCGCGCAATCAGCATGGCACGGCGGAGGTTTTCCTCCATTAAGGGGCCGAGCACAAATGCGAGCACCAGCGGTGCCGGCTCGAAGTCGTGCTTGGTCAGCCAATAACCGAACAAACCGAAGATCGCGGCAATGACCACGTCGGTCGGCGAGTTGTTGATCGAGTAGATGCCGATGCAGCAAAAGACGATGATTGAGGGATAAAGCAGCCGGTATGGCACTCGCAGCAGGGTCACCCACACGCCGACCAGCGGCAGATTGATGACAATCAGCATCAGGTTGCCGAGCCACATCGATGCGATCATGCCCCAGAATAACTCGGGCTGTTTGGTCATCACCTGTGGACCAGGCACGATGCCATGGATGGTCATGGCGCCGACCATCAGCGCCATCACCGCGTTGGGCGGAATACCGAGAGTGAGCAGCGGAATAAATGATGTCTGCGCCGCCGCGTTGTTCGCGCTTTCCGGAGCCGCCACCCCTTGGATAGCGCCGCGGCCGAAGCGCTCAGGGTGCTTTGAGATGCGCTTCTCGAAGGTGTAGGCCGCGAACGAGGCCACCACCGCGCCACCCCCGGGCAAAATCCCTAGGAGCGAACCAAGAATAGTACCGCGCGCAATCGCGCCGGAGGAATCAATAAGGTCCTGTCGCGTCGGCATCAGCCCCTTGATCTTACCCTTCACGATGTCGCGGCTCTCCTGCGACATTTCGAGA
Source organism: Pseudolabrys sp. (assembly GCA_049802775.1). GTDB lineage: Bacteria > Pseudomonadota > Alphaproteobacteria > Rhizobiales > Xanthobacteraceae > Pseudolabrys. Next base: position 8,482 of record JBARNC010000335.1, read on the forward strand.
TTGCGGATGATCTCGGCGAAGCCGAATAAGCCCATGGCCACGTTGGTGAAACCGATGCCATCAGACAGCTCCGCAATATCGAAGGTCATGCGGCCGGCGCCGGTTTCCAGGTCGGAGCCGACCATCGACAGCAACAGGCCGGTGAGAACCATTGCGATCGACTTGAGCACCGAGCCTTTCGCCAGCACCACCGCGAAAATCAAGCCGAGCAACATCAACGAGAAATATTCCGCCGGACCGAACAGCAGCGCGAGCGAGGTCAGCGGTGCGCCGAGGGCGGCGACCAGCACGGTGGAGACGCAGCCGGCAAAGAATGAACCGATGGCGGCGATCGAAAGCGCTGGGCCGGCGCGGCCTTGCCGCGCCATCTGGTGGCCGTCGAGACAAGTCACCACCGAGGTGGCCTCGCCCGGTATATTGACCAGGATCGAGGTGGTCGAGCCGCCATATTGCGCGCCGTAATAAATGCCGGCGAGCATGATCAGCGCGCCGACCGGAGGCAGACCGAATGTGATCGGCAGAAGCATGGCGACCGTCGCCACGGTACCGATGCCAGGTAGCACACCGACCAGCGTGCCGACCAACGCGCCAAGTAGACAGAAACCGACATTGTACGGATGCGCGGCCACCGAGAAACCGAGCGCAAGATTGGCAAGGAGTTCAGACATGGCGGCGCTTCCTGCTCAGATCCAGGGCCATAGCTGGAATGGGAGCTGTAACAGATAGACGAACAGACCGACGCAGAACGCCGTCATCACCACAGCAGCGATCAAGCTTTCCAGCCACCGCATTTCGGTGGAACCGAAGATAGAGACCATGAAAGCGGCAAAGGTCGACGGCACTAACCCAAGGGGGGGGATGCTCAATGGCCCAAGAGTGATGCCGCGGATCATGCCCGCGAAGGCGAGGATCGCTAGGATCACCCAGGCGGGTCCGCGGATTGCATAGCTATCAAGCGGTGGGCCGTCGACAAATAGCCCCGTGAGCGCCACCAGCGCGCCGGCAACAGCGAGCAGCCCTGCGAACATACGAGGCGCAGTACCCGGCCCGAAAGCAAAGCCATGCGTACCCGGAAGATCGCCCGCGAGATAGATAGCAACAATTGCAAGTGCAATCAGTGCCAGCCCGCCATAGAAATCGCGCGGACCGCGCACTTTGAAACGAAGCCCACCCTTATGGTCGGAGGTTTTCGTCCCCTCAGTCATTACTCCCCTCCCTACGCTTATTCTTATTGTTGTCTAAATGCTCCCAAGGCTTGTTTAGCAAGCCGTCTATGATCCCTAGCACATCAAGCCTGCTAGTCGGAAGCATGCAGTTAAAGGGCAAGTCGCTAAAAAACACCCGAAAGGCTTG
>JBARNC010000336.1:0-2222 GCA_049802775.1 Pseudolabrys sp.
GCCTGATGTGGAGCTGCTGTTCCGCCAGCAGTTTCGGCATGACCTGCGCGCCGGCCGTTTTACGATGGACTTTGCGCAATCCGGCGACATGGCCCTTCAACGCATCAACGATGCGGCAGGCGTATCAATCATCCTGATCCTGTCCGACATCGACATGCCGGGGATGACTGGTCTTGAACTGCTGCCCAAGGCCAAGGCGGCGCGACCCGACGTCCCGGTGATCATGATCACTGCCTACGGCGATGCGGAGACCAAGTGCAAGGCATTAGAGGGTGGCGCCGAGGCGCTTTTTACAAAGCCGATCTCGGAGCGCTTCGCAGCGAGATCGACACACGCGTCGAATGCGCCGCCTGACGGCTTTGCAATTCGTCGCTAACGTCTGACCGCCAAGGTTAGGAGTTCAAAAGCAGCGCGCGACAATGAGACCAGCTTGGGGGGCCTGAGCTAAGCTGGATTTCTCGCCGTTACCTTCCACGAGCTTGAATCCATCATCACTCCATTAGCACCTTGATACTTTGCGAGTTGCGCCCTGAGAGCCGCAGCGATTTCGTTATGCCGACTTTCGGCCACCTTTCCGGCTTCGCGGTACACTTCGCCAGCCGGTCCTATGGCAAGCTGAAACTCCACAGCATCGTCAAGGTCTTTGCCCACGAATACCTTGGCATCGACCTGCTCGAACTTGATGTCTTTGTAACCGGCGATTTCGAGTTGCTTCGTTACAACCCCGGTGTCGGCCATGGAGAACGGTCCGGGGCCACAAGTTTGCGCATTCTCGCCGGGTGGCGGCAGGAAGCGTAGCACGATGTCCTTGGCCGAGCCGAGCCACGGATTATCCTTTATGCCGCGCCAAACGATCATCGTCATGATGCCACCGGGTTTGAGGGTTTTGCGCATGTTGCGCAGTCCCGCTACGGGGTTCTCAAAGAACTGCGTGCCAAATCGCGAAAAGCAGAAATCGTAAACAGGTTCGAATGGGTATGTCTGCACGTCCTCAGCCAAGAACTTGATGTTGGTGATGCCCGCTGCTTTCGCATCTTTGCGACCGAATTCCAGGAAAGCATCACAGCAATCGACAGCCAAAACCGATCCGGTGGGGCCTACCAGTCGGGCCAGCTTGATCGCGGTATCGCCAAAGCCGCAACCTGCATCGACGACCTTATCGCCCGGCTTGACCGATAAAGTCGGGAAGATCGCCTCGCTGTGTAGCGTCAATCCATCGACGATGATGTGCTTCCAACGGATGAATTTCGGCACCAGTACGCTGTTCCAGAAGTCGATGTATTGGCTGTGCTGACGTTCGCCTTGAACAAGGGTTTCCACGGCCATGACACGCCTCCCAATTGGCATTAGGCGAGCAGCATTGTCGCCCAAACGCGGTGGGGCGCAAGTACTGACCGATTACATGCTTCGCAGGAGGATAGACCTGCCAGCAACTAACCATGGCCGCGGGCGCCGTCAATTTCGTGAATGTCCGCTATTGGCACAAAGCGGACAGTTGTTTTTGCACTGCAAATGTCCTTTCGGGTGTAAAGCGGACATGCCTTTGTGCGCTGTCCAAAGCGGACATTGGCATGCTGTACGCTTATTGATGTGCGAAACCAGTCGAGGGGCAAAGCAATGGTGGACACGGCCGCGCTTTTGGGCACTTGGAATATGACTTCGTGGAAACGAGAAATCGTTGCCAACGGCGAGAAGATCGACGCGCTCGGCCCTGACCCGATTGGGTATATCAACTATGGACCGGATGGTCGCTTCTATGCGCTCGTTGTCAGCAGAAATCGACTGACACCGGCAACTCTCCCGCCAAGCGATGCTGAAAAACTGAAGCTGTTCGATAGCATGCTCGCATATGCGGGGACCTACTCGGTCGACGATGAGAAAGCCATTCACCTTGTCGATGCGTCTTGGAACCAAGCATGGACCGGGACAGATCAGGTGCGTTTTACAAACTAGAGGGCGACAAGCTAACGATCAGCAGCGCACCCTCCAAAGACCCACATACAGGCAAAGAAGTCGTTCATCGGATCGAGTTTCAACGTGTTCAAAAACCAAGGTGATATGTCCGCTATTGATGCTGTGGACGGCTCCTCCACCGGGCACGTGAGTGCCATGAATGTGGGCGCTGTTAAGGCTCCCACTATTTAGAGGAGCCAAACATGCAAACGATTACAACAGTCGGTCTCGACATCGCCAAGTCGGTATTTCAGATGCACGGCGTGGAT
>JBARNC010000337.1:0-4318 GCA_049802775.1 Pseudolabrys sp.
ATGAATGCAATCCTCGCTCGCCAGATCGACTACGACTGTGATCCCGTGCTTGGACCTTTGCCCCACGTGCAAGCGGGCACCGTCAAGGCGCTTGCGATCGCGGCAAAGAAGCGGAGCCCGCTGCTACCGGACGTGCCGACCTCCTATGAGCAGGGCCTGCCCGAATTCGATTGCGCACCTTTCTATGCGGTGTTCGCGCCGAAAGGCACACCGAAGCCAATCATCGACAAGCTCGCCGAAGCCTTGAGCAAGGGCCTCAACGAGGAGGCCGTGCAGAAGCGGCTAGCCGATCTCGGCGCTGAGATCGCAGAGCCGAATCGCCGCGGACCAAAAGCCCTGGCCGATCTGGTGAGGAGCGAAGTCGCGCGGCTGACACCAATTCTGAAAGCCGCGGCTGCCAAATAGGCTCCTCATAGAGTCATAGAGTAATAACGACTGTTAAGCACCGCCAAACCCGTAATGACTAAGTAATCTGATTAGTGAACTTCCGTCACGCCATCAAGGCAGCGGCACCAGCTCCTTCGGGAAGTTCGTCATAAATGCGGGCAACGCGACATGAAGACCATAGATCGACGTTTGATTCGTCGTCCCCTCTCTTTCGGCCGTTTCGCCGACGCCAACAATGGACTCGAAGGCGACGCTGACCAGTACGGCGGCCAGGACGATCGATAATGCTTGGCGCATGTGAGCCTCCTACGTTGAGGATTTCCCTCAGCCGCAAAATTAGGCCCTCCCGCACAAATGCTTTGTGAGCCGGCTCACACACGTTCTTATTTGTTTTCCTGCCCCTAACCACCCCCTAGGCTGCGGAATCACCGTGCAGAAAGGCTGCGGTTATAAGCCGCAGCGGACATTCCTATCCTGAATTGCGCAGGACTGAAGGCGTTGCGTCTGATAACAGCAATTGATCGAAGATAGACAGCAGGCACCTCTCATGTTTCTGCGGCTCATTTCCATCGTGCGTATGGTCGTCCTGTTCGCGATCCTGACGCCGGGAGTGGCTTTCGGCCGCGATGCTGCCGGCAAGACTTACCGGTGCACTGCCAAGGATGCGGTCAGTCTCGAAGACAATGGCACCCTCGACAAGAACGTGATCGGGGACGCGCGCCGCAAATATTTTGATGGAATGGTCATCAACGTACTCAATGGAGAGGTCGCCTATCCGAGCGGTGGCCAGCGTGAAAAGAGGGCCGTGCAAGTCGCCGACGTCGTGGGTGAGACTGACGCGCATGATTATGTGCTGATCCCCGATACGGCGTTTCAACGCAAGAAGGCGGTTGCAAAAGCATCAACCGACTTCATCCGGCTGCGCGTTCAGACCGCCCGTGAGCCGCAGGTGACATTCGCGGCGTTTTCGCTCTCGCAGCTGGTGACCGGCACCTGCGATCTTGCACGGTGACGGATTACAGGCAGCCGCAACAGGTGCGCGTCGACCTTGAGCCACGACGAACTCGGCGATCAACAAGAATTAGTTCGATACGACGACGCGACTTTCAAGAGGAGTGCGGTCGTAGAGGTAGACCACATCGTCATTGTCGAGCCGGATACAGCCGTCAGGGACCGGCGCGGTAGATGCGTTGGACCCGTGAATACGAGAATCCTTATCCAAGTATATAACGCGGGCACCGAGTGCGCTGACCGATTTCTGGGCCGGCTCGTTCCCGCCGAGCGATTCCTTTCGCACAACGTGATACAGCCCAGCCAACGTGATGCATTCGGCGCCAACGCCAATGCTGTAGCGCAACGCTGAGGCATTCGGCCGGACGACGTAGAGAAAGTCCTGCGACTTATCGACAATGATCGTCCCCACCGGCTGGTTCGTCCGGTAGTAGACCAGCTGCCGCAGACGCACAAAATTTGACTTGGTTTCGGGATTCTCGGCAACCACAGCGACACTTCGTGGGCTCGGGACGCTCCGCACGCCGGAGAGAATGCGCGGCCAGAAGGAATAGGTTGCCACGCCGGCGACGAGAATAAGTAGAACTCCGAACGCACCGGCTGCAATGCGCAGCGGTTTGCGGACATCCTTCAACGGTGGCCTGTCCTGATATTCTCGGGCAGGCACATCATGGGCCTGATATGCCGGCTTCGGCTGAGGCCGCGCGGCGCGGCGTACCGCATCTCTTTCGACGCGCTGGATCGCAGCTTCAAGCGCCGCGCTTTCCGCCCTCAGGTCGGCATGCGACAAGGCCGGGTCGCGAAGCTTCTCGACCAGCGTCTTGCGAGCGCGATCATAGAGAATCCGGCGCTGTTCGCTGGTATTGGGACTGAGCGCTGAGACCGCACGAGTTAGCAACGGAAAGTAATCGACCATCAGTTCACGCTACCCTTAAGCTACATGCCTCGATTCTGACTTGTGCCTACGGCGCTGACGACGAAGATCATAATCAACCTGGCACTTGGGGTCCACGAGCTCATCTTATTTCCCTGCCGGCAGAATCATGATCGACCCGGTCAGCGGATTGGTGGAGCGTAGAGAATGCCACCCTTGCTCCAAAGCTGATTGATCCCGCGTGGAATACCGAGCGCCGAGCCAACGCCAACGGTCCGCTCGTAGACCTCACCATAATTGCCGACGAGCCTGACAACACGGACAGCCCAATCCCTGGTAAGGCCCATCCGCTCGCCATAATCGCCTTCGGTGCCGACCAGACGTCTGACGTCCGGCTTTTCTGATTTTAATGCCTCGTCGATATTCTTCGAGGTCACGCCGAGCTCTTCGGCGTTGACCATGGCGAAGTACACCCACTTCACAATGCTAAACCATCGCATGTCGTCCTGGCGCACCACTGGGCCAAGTGGCTCCTTGGAGACGACATCCGGCAGGATAATGTGCTCATCGGGCTTCGACAGCAAAAGTCTGATGCCAAAAAGCGCGGAGACGTCTGCGGTGAGCACATTGCATTGTCCGGAATCGTAGCCTTTAACTGCATTCTCGAGGGTCGCCGAGGCCATCATCTCGTATTTCATTTTGTTGGCACCGAAATAATCGGCCAGATTAAGCTCAGTTGTTGTTCCGGTCTGCACGCAGACTTTCGCGCCGTTGAGGTCGAGCGCGGTTTCCTTGTTCATGGCCCTGCGAATGAGAAATCCCTGGCCGTCATAGTAATTCGTCGCCGCAAAGCTCAATCCAAGTTCGACTTCACGCGACATCGTCCATGTGGTGTTGCGCGATAGGACGTCAATGCTGCCCGATTGAAGCGCCTGGAATCGATGACCCGCATCCAGCGGAACGTAATTGACCTTGCCGGCGTCGTTAAAGATCGCCGCCGCGATCGCCCGGCAGAGATCGACATCAAAGCCGTTCCAGTTGCCGTTGCTATCACGCGCGGAGAACCCATAAAGGCCCTCGCTAACGCCGCAATTGAGCGCGCCGCGATCCTTGACCGCCTTGAGGACCTGCGCGTCCGCCGTCGTGGCAATGGGAATCGCCACGAGCGAAAGCAGGATTAGCGAAAATATGGTGGCCGGCCTCCGGCGATTCATACGCATATTACTTCTCGTGTTTTCAATTTTGTGCGCCAATTGCGTATCAAGGCATGGGCCGCGCTCATGCGCGCTCGGCAGCCACAGAGGATGCAACAACTCGCACGAGAAACATAATGATCTCGCGCCGCTTCACTGCCACCCCTGCGGCATCACCGCAATGCGCAACTACATCTTTTCAAGCGCCGCGTAAACTTTCTTTCGGCTGTTGCCGACGCGCTTGATCACTTTGCGCACGGTATCCGCGCTCACGCCATACTTTCTTGCAACGTAGTAGACTTCATACGACTGACTTCCGGAGACCCGGGCACGATCCGCTTTTCCACGCTTTCGCTTACTGCCGGCCATCGCTATTTCTCCTCAATTCGCATCAGCATCGCCTCAGCTTCATCCAGGCGCACCGACTTTATCATCATACAAAATACGCTCGATTTCAAACCAACTATTGGTCGTTTGGCTTGCGTCAGGGCGCACGGTCGGATTGAGCCATCAAACTATCGCTTTTTCAGACGGAGCAACACGTATCCATACTTGACGCTGTGATTTTCGTCGCCGAGAGCTTCAATCCTGAATTCGCCAGCGGTTTGAAATGCCTGCACCCCTGGTCCGCGTATGATTGCTGTTTGAGGCTGGGATCCATCCGCCGACTTCCAATAAATCTTGGCTTCGGTATCGGACTCCAGGATCGTAATGAATACCGTGTGCCGTTCACCATCATCGATAATTGTCTTCGGTAGTATGCCCCGCGTTGCGTGCCTGTGCCCATTGATTCAAACGCATCGATTTGACTGAAATCGATGACTTGAGCGTTCACACTCAGTGAGTTAAAGGG
>JBARNC010000338.1:0-22199 GCA_049802775.1 Pseudolabrys sp.
CTCCACATCAGGCTCGTCGTCAACCACCATAATAAGGAGGGTCACGTTCGTGCTCCGGGTTTGGCCCCACGAATAACCTGTTTGAAAAGGAAAGTAAGTGACGCGCGTCACATCCGGCCGGTCTGACGATCGGCGTCGACGTGGCTGATCTGCGAAAACCGAAAACGGTGGCGTCTTATAACTACCATCCGCCGTTTCCGGAGCCGACGCACACGGTCATGCCGGTGCCAGTCAAGCTCGGCGGTCGGCGCATCGCGATTACTATCGATGAAGAGGATCAAGCTCAGAGCGCCAATGAGGAACAGGCACGGCGCGGGCGGCCGCACGCGGGCATGTCGATCTTCGATGTCAGCGACTACACGAACGTAAAAGCGCTTTCGCTTTTCGAGGTGAGCGAACTCGACTCACCATTTGCCCGCACGCCGGGCGCGCGCTTCGGCGCACATCAATTCCATGAGCGCATGGCCGGTACGCTCGTGTTCGCGGTGTGGTTCAGCGCAGGCCTGCGGGTTATCGACGTCGCCGATCCTTCGGCGCCGCGCGAAGCCGGTTATTTCATTCCTGAGCCCGCGGGCGGGCGCTCAGCACCGCAGAGCAACGATGTTGTGCTGGATCAGCGGGGGCTCATTTATGTCGTCGATCGTCACGTTGGTTTCGACGTTCTCGAATTCGATGGTGGCCGCATGGGCTAACGCGCGCTCATTCTCCGCCGCGATAAAACGCCGCTATATCGGCACTAAAGGCTTTGCGCGATTGTGGATCGAGGTAAAGCATGTGGCCGCCGCGATAGAGCTTAAGCTGCACGCGGCCGGGCGGCTCGAACGCAGGCATGTGGTCGAAGATATAACGCGTCATGGCGTAAGGCGTGATCATGTCGGAATACCCGTGCGCGATCATCAAGCGGAATGACGCGCCGTAAGCGAGCAGCACGCGTAGATCATCCTCGGCGCTCGCTTGTACACGTCCACCCTGCCAATCCCAATGGCCGGTGACGTCGCTCGCGAGCAGCGCGTACGTCATCTCTGTCTTAAATCCAAGCTCATTGCGCGCGTAGGAGGCCATAGCGCCGCCATAGGCGCGCGAAACAGCGTCGAGAATCGGATCAGGTGCGCGAGACGAGCGTCGCTCAGGGTAGGGATCATCGACCGCAAAAGTCGCATCATAACGGCTGACGACCTTGTTCTCGGCGGAGCGCAGGGTCTTCACATAGGCATTGGCAGCGAAGCCCCGCGCTTGTGTCACCGCATCCACAGGCAGGCCAGACATTTTGGCGACGCGCTCATAAAACACCTTGGCCGCCTCGCCCTTGGGCGGCATTCCGGCCAGCGTCACCAGATAATCGGTCATGGCGAATTTTTCCGCCGCAGCGAGCGCATCAAGATTGAAGGCGTTTTTGTGCTCAAGTTCGGCCGCCGCCAGGGACGGCAATTGCAGCGCGGCGTGAAGGGCGGACTGGTCGTCGCCAAAGGTGAGCCAGCCCTCCAGAAGCGGCGACAGCATGACAATGCCCGAGATGACGATGCCTTGGTCGCTTTGCAGCGCGCGAGCGACCTTGGCGGCGCGGAAGCCGCCATAGCTTTCACCGAAGAGATATTTCGATGAGCCAGCGCGATTGTTCTTGGCAACGTAAAGCGCAATCGCCTTGGCCATTGCGTCAGCATCGCTGCGCACGCCCCAGAAATGCTTGGCGTCATCCGATTTGACCGTGCGGCTCCAGCCAGTGCCGATCGGATCGATGAGCACCAGGTCTGTGAAGGCAAGCCAGGTGTCCGGATTGTCGCGTAAGTCTGCGCGCGTGGCGTCGTGACTGTCCGGCCCGAAATCGAGAATGCGTGGTCCGACCAGGCCGAGATGCAGGAAGGCGGAAGCTGCGCCTGGCCCACCATTGAAAACAAAGGTTAGCGGACGGCTCGGCGTGGAATTCTTCGCGACATAGGCGGTATAGAACACCGATGCGGTTTGATCGCCGGATTGGTTATAGAAGGCGAGTGTGCCAGCGGTCGCCGTATAAGCAAGTTTGCCGCGCGGCGTTTCGATCGAATGCTCGGTGACGGAGTCTGGCGGCAGCAGACGCAACACGCCTTTTCCCGGCTCGTTACGCTCAGCTGGGCTCGGCTGCTCCTGTGCGCTGGCGGCGCCAATGGCGCTGGCGAGAATGATCGCCAGCGCAAAACGCGGAATGGACAAGAATTTCATAACGTGACTGCCACTCCTGATGCCTGCCCCGACCGCAAAAACCCACCAGCTCAGCCGGCAACGTATCAGCGGCGGCGGAAGTTCGGCCGGCGCTGCTGCGGGGTCGGGGACGGGGCGTCGCCTTTGTGGCGGAAGCTGATGCGCCCGCGCTGCAGGTCATAGGGCGACATTTCCACGATCACACGGTCGCCGACGCCGGTCCGGATGCGGAACTTGCGCATTTTGCCCGCCGTGTAGGCCAGCACCTCGTGCTCGTTGTCGAGCTTCACCCGGAAATTGCCATCCGGGAGAACCTCGGTCACCGTACCGTCGAACTCCAGCAGTTCTTCCTTCGCCATCCAGCCGTCTCCAGTTGCCCTCAGCGTGGGCGGTGGCCGGCATTTCGCCGCGGCTCGCCCGAGCGCTGTATAAATGTAACATTTTCAATGCCGCTTGGCTCCCCCGCCGCAGTCTCCTGCCGGTGCGCAGGGTGTCCGTTCTGGCTCGGTCGGCCTTGGTGGCCATTGCTGCCGTTATGGGAACGGTGGCCATCATTCCCTGAACGGCGGTGACCACCGTTGTGACCGCGCTGGCGGTTGCCGCGATGCGGCCGGCCTCCATGGCGGGCTTCTGCTTGTTGCAGAACCGGCTTGCCGGTGCGCCGGTCCGTCGCAGGGATGGCCATGCGGATCAGCCGCTCGATGTCACGCAGATAAGCGCGCTCCTCGTGGTCGCAGAAGGAGATTGCCACGCCCGCGGCACCTGCGCGCGCGGTGCGGCCGATGCGGTGAACATAGCTCTCAGGGATGTTCGGTAGGTCGTAATTGATCACATGGCTTACGCCATCAACGTCAATGCCGCGGGCGGCAATGTCCGTAGCAATAAGTGTACGCAGGTTGCCGTCGCGGAAGGCTGCGAGCACGCGCTCGCGCTGATTTTGCGACTTGTTGCCGTGGATCGCTTCGGCAGGTTGCCCGACCTTTTGCAGGCCACGTACGACCTTGTCGGCACCGTGCTTGGTGCGGGTGAACACCAGCACCCGATCGGTCTTTTCCGTCTTGAGCACCTCGACCAGCAGCGACGGCTTCGAAGCCTTCTCGGTGAGGATGACTCGCTGCTCGATACGATCGACGGTCGAAGCTTGCGGCGTAACCGCCAGGCGAGCGGGCTCGCGGAGCATTGCATCGGCGAGCCGGGTGATTTCCTGCGGCATGGTGGCAGAGAAAAACAACGTCTGTCGTGCTTTCGGCAGCATGGCGACGATTTTCTTGATGTCGTGGATGAAGCCCATGTCGAGCATACGGTCGGCTTCGTCCAAAACCAGGACTTCGATTTGGTCGAGGCGCAGTGCGCGCTGATGGACCAGATCGAGCAGGCGGCCGGGCGTCGCCACAAGGACCTCAGCGCCGCGAGCGAGGGCGCGAACCTGACGGTTGATCGGTACACCGCCGATCGCCAGCGCAATCTCGAGCGGTCGAATGTGCCGTCCATAAGCACGGAAGCTATCGGCGATCTGGCTGGACAATTCACGCGTTGGCGAAAGCACCAGCACGCGGCAGGATTTCTGCGCGGGACGCTGACGCTTGTTGAAAAGGTGGTTCAGGATCGGCAGCGCGAAGGCTGCGGTCTTGCCGGTTCCAGTCTGTGCGATGCCGATGACATCGCGGCTTTGCATGGCGATTGGAATGGTCTGATCTTGGATCGGAGTGGGAGTGACGTATTTCTCTTCGGCGAGGGCGCGAAGGATCGGCGCTGCGAGGCCGAAATCGTTAAATGAAGTCAAACAGTCTCTTTCTTCTACGGCGAAAACGGCCGTGCTGCCGTTGCAGCCGGCGGAGTCGCGGGGAGCTTAAAGACATCCCGCGTGGCCAGGGTTGTCGGTTCGTTGGAGAAACGGAAGAGGCGGGGCGAAATTCGTTTTAAAGAGTTTCGTGCACGCAGCCCGCAAACCCGAGATCGGGTCTTTCATCCGCTAGGGCTCATATGACAGCCGCCGATGTCCTTTTCAAGGCGCTGCTACCCCTTATTCCGCCGATTGATGAATAAAGTCGTTGCCCGCGGCCTTTTTCGCCCGATAGACAAGGCGAGGGAGATCGGGGAATGTCGGGCCGAAAATCTAGTTCTGGGCATAATATTCACTCCGGAGCCGTTGAAATGCCGTTCCTCAGGGCGTCCCAGGCCCTTTCCCGCTTTACTGTTCTCGATCTCACCCGCGTCCGCTCCGGCCCAACCTGTGTGCGCCAGCTTGGCGATTGGGGCGCTAATGTCATCAAGATCGAGACGCCGCCGCATCTAGAAAAAGGCGAAGGGCCGGGCGGGCCGCGCGAGAACGCGGACTTCCAGAATCTGCACCGCAACAAGCGCAGCATGACGCTCGACCTGAAATCACCGCAGGGTCTCGCGGCGTTCAAGCGCATGGTCGAGAAAGCCGATGTTGTGGTGGAGAATTTCCGGCCCGACGTGAAGGATCGTCTCGGCATCGACTACGAGTCACTGCGCAAGATCAACAAGCGTATTATCCTCGCCAGCATTTCGGGCTTCGGCCAGGACGGGCCCTACCGCGACCGGCCGGGTTTCGACCAGATCGCGCAGGGCATGGGCGGGCTGATGTCGATCACGGGCTTGCCGGGGCAAGGGCCAGTGCGCGTCGGCGTCCCGATTGCCGATCTATCCGCGGGTCTGTTCTGCGCGCTCGGTATCATGGTGGCGCTGCTCGAACGGGAGACGTCAGGCGAGGGCCAATGGGTGAACACCTCGCTATTGCAGGCACAGATTTTCATGCTCGACTTCCAGGCCGCGCGCTGGCTGCAGATGCATGAAGTCGCCAAGCAAGCCGGCAACAATCATCCGACAAGCATTCCGACCGGCGTCTTCAAGACCAAAGACGGTCACATCAACATTGCCTCCACAGGCCAGGTGATGTGGGAGCGGCTTTGCAATGCGCTATCGGCGCCCGAGTTAATCAAGCATCCCGATTACGCCACCGGTGCCCTGCGCTCAAAGAACCGCGATGCCCTCAACGCCGAGATCGACAAACGTACGGCGCACAAAACCAGTGCCGAGTGGATCGACCTCTTCAACAAGATCGGCGTGCCCTGCGGGCCGATCTATTCGATCGACCAGTTGTTCGCCGACGAGCAGGTGAAACATCTCGGCATTGCGCAAAGCGCAAAACGGCCGGACGGCAGCGAACAGATTTTTGTTGGCCAGCCGGTGAAGCTGTCGCGCACGCCGAGCAAGATCGTGGCGACGCCGCCGACGCAAGGCCAGCACACCGATGAGGTGCTCAAGGAATTTGGTTTCGTCGACAGGGAAATCGCCGACTTGCGTGCGGCGAAAGCAGTTTGAGGAGATGAGTGGAATGTCGCAAGCCGACAAGATGCTGTCGCGCAAGGAAGGCAAGGTCGGCTATCTGACCTTCAACAATCCGGAGCGCCACAACGCCGTTTCATTGGAAATGTGGGAGGCGGCATCGGGTTTCCTCGAGGATTTTAAGAACGACAAAAACATCCGAGTAGTCGTCGTCACCGGCGCCGGCGGCAAGGCGTTCATCTCGGGCGCCGACATCTCTAAATTCGAGAAGGAGCGTTCGACCCAGGAGGGCGTCGACCGTTACAACGCCGCGGTCGATCGCGCCAACAACACCTTCTACTCGTTTCCCAAGCCGACCATCGCCATGATCCGCGGCTATTGCATCGGCGGCGGCGTCGGGCTGGCACTTTGCTGCGACCTGCGCATTTGCACTGAAGGCTCGAAGTTCGGCGTGCCGGCCGCCAAGCTCGGGCTCGGCTACCGCTTTGATGGCCTCAAGAAGCTCGTCGATCTGGTCGGCCCATCCTTCGCCAAGGAGATTTTCTTCACCGCTCGGCAATTCACGGCGGCCGAGGCGCAGATGATGGGTTTGGTCAACCGCGTGCTGCCCGACGCAGAGCTCGAGAGCTACGTCAAGGACTATGCCGAAACCATCGCAACCAACGCACCGCTGACGGTCGACTCCGTGAAATATATTGTCGGTCAGGCGGTCACAGACGAAAGCAAGCGCGATCTGAAGAAATGCGACGAGTTGGTGCAGGACTGCTTTGCCAGCAATGATTACAAGGAAGGCCGCAAGGCATTCATGGAGAAGCGCAAGCCGGCATTCACCGGATCCTAGAGCAAGTAGTGACAAAGAGAAATTCGTCTGCGGTGTTAATACGACAAGGCAGAATGATACAGCCGCGATAAGCGGCGGGTGTAGGGGAGGAAGCGCGTGGCGTCTGTCGAGTTGCGAAGCTTGACCAAGCGATATGGCACCGTCGCGGTCGTCGATGACATTTCGCTTACCATTGAGCATGGTTATCTTGTTTGCCTGTTGGGCCCATCGGGCTGTGGCAAAACGACGACGTTGCGACTGATTGCAGGTTTTATCGAACCGAGTGCCGGCGAGATCCGCGTCGGCGACAAGCTGGTTTCCTCGCCAACGCATACATTGCCGCCCGAGCGGCGTAATATGTCGATGATCTTCCAGAGTTACGCGCTCTGGCCACACATGACGGTGGCAGAGAACATTGTCTATGGACTGAAGCTACGGAAGTTGGACCGCGGCACAATCGGCAAAAAACTCGATGCGATTCTCACGACCACGCGGCTTGCGCCGCTGGCCCAGCGTTATCCGGGCGAACTGTCCGGCGGCCAGCAGCAGCGCGTGGCGCTGGCGCGCGCGCTGATCGTGGAGCCCGAGACGCTGCTGCTCGACGAGCCGCTGTCCAATCTCGATGCCAATTTGCGCGAGGAAATGCGCTTCGAGGTGCGCCGCCTGCACGACGCCTATCGCTACACCACGGTCTACGTCACCCACGATCAGTCGGAAGCGATGACCACCGCCGACCTGATTTGCGTCATGAATCTCGGCAAGATCGAGCAGTCCGGCAGCCCGGAGGAAATCTACGACCGGCCGCGTTCGGAATTCGTCGCGCGCTTCATCGGCTCGAGCAATGTGGTCAAGGGCAAGGGCCTCGATGGCGGCCGCGTCGATCTGGCCGGCGTTGCGTTGCTCTGCACCGGCGAGAAAGTCGTGGCTGGCGCGCTGACGGCCGTTTCAATTCGCCCGCACGATATCTTGCTGTCCGCCAAGCAGCCGCCACAGACCGACAACGTCGTGTCGGCCACTGTGGTGCGGCAGGTCTTTCTCGGCGACAGCCGGGACTATATGGTTGAGGTCAAGAACGGCGCGCAGCTGCGGGCGGTCACCGTATCCGAACAGAACATTCCGCAGGGCAGCGCCGTGTGGCTTCATTTGCCGCCCGACCGGTGCCGGGCGCTAGCTGGATAAGACTTAAGAAACGGGAAGGAAAGTTTCGCGGGGGCGAAACAACAAGATCGGGATATGGAGGATACGCCAATGAGAGGCTCACAGTTTTCACGCCGCGACGTTCTGATCGGCTCGACTGCGCTGGCCGCAGGTGCTGCGTTCTCGACGCAAGTACTATCGGCTGCGCCGCCGGCCAGCGCGATCACGCCGGCGCTGATCGAGGCGGCCAAGAAGGAAGGCAAGGTGGTCTGGTACACCTCGGTCGACCTGCCGCTGGCCGAAAAGGTCGCCAAGTCGTTCGAGGCCAAGTTCCCCGGCATCGCGGTGCGGGTCGAGCGCACCGGCGCCGAGCGCGTGTTCCAGCGCATCGGCCAGGAATACGCCAGCAACATCCACGCCGTCGACGTCGCCAATTCGTCCGACGCCGCGCATTTCATCGTCTGGAAAAAGGGCAATCTGCTCGAAGCGTACGTGCCCGAGGACGTCGCCCAGTTCTATCCGGCCGAGCACAAGGACCCCGACGGCATGTTTGCCAGCTTCCGCGTCTGGGTGTGCATCATCGCCTACAATACCAATCTGGTGAAAAAGGAAGAGGCGCCGAAAAGCTTCGCCGATCTGCTCGATCCAAAGTGGAAGGGCAAGATCGTCAAGGCGCATCCGGGCTACAGCGGTACCATCATGACCGCGACCTACCAGATGCAGCGCGATCTCGGATGGGGCTTCTTCGAGAAGCTGGCGGCGCAGGACATCATGCAGGTGCAGTCCTCGGCCGATCCGCCGAAGCGCCTGGCGCTCGGCGAGCGCGCGGTAATGGCCGACGGCAACGAGTACAACATCTTCCAGATCAGCGAGAAGGGTGGGCCGGTGGCGCCGGTTTACGCTACCGAAGGCTCACCGCTGATTGTCGGTCCGACCGGCATGTTCAAGGCTGCGCCCAATCCGAACGCCGCGCGGCTGTTCTGCAACTACAGCTTCACGCCGGAATGCCAGCAGCTCATCATCGACACCGGCGGACTGCGCTCGATGCATCCGAACACCAAGGAAAAAGCCGGCCGCACGCCGTTCAAGGACATCAAGGTGATGAAGGACGACCCGGCCGCGGTCGAAAAAATGAGCGACGAGATCAAGCAGCACTACAGCAAGATCTTCCACGTCTGAGATAAACATCCCCCGGCCCGCGCGTGGCCGAGGAAAAAATCGAGGACGCCATGACCAAACAGCTTACAAAACGTGATGTGCTCAAAGGTGCTGGGGCGCTTGGCCTCAGCGCCTTTGCCGTGCAGGTCGCCGCAGCGTCTGCGGCGGAAGCGGTCACGCCGGCCTTAATCGAGGCGGCGAAAAAAGAAGGCATGGTCGTCTTTTACACAGCGATGGACTTGCAGTTCGCGGAACGTCTCGGCAAGGCATTCGAGGCGAAGTTCCCCGGCGTTGCTGTGCGCGTGGAACGATCCGGCGCCGAACGCGTTTTTACCCGCATCGACCAGGAGTATTCCTCTAACATCCACACCGTCGATGTCGTCAACACCGCAGACCAGGCGCATTGCATCATCTGGAAACGCAACGGCTGGCTTGCACCGTACGTGCCGGAAGAGGTCGCGAAGTATTACGACAAGCACTACTACGACCCCGAGGGTTTGCATGTAACGACGCGAATTCTGATCTCTCCGATCGCCTACAACACGAATCTGGTGAAGAAGGAAGACGCGCCGAAGAGCTTCAAGGATCTACTCGATCCGAAATGGAAGGGGAAACTGGTCAAGGCGCATCCGGCCTATAGCGGTACGATCATGAACGCGACGTTCGAGATCGCACGCGATCTAGGCTGGGACTACTTCGTCAAGCTCGCCGCACAGAACGTCATGCAGGTCCAGTCGGCGACCGATACGCCGAAGAGAATATCGCTCGGCGAACGCGCGGTCATGGTGGACGGCGCGGGTTACCTTGTCATCCGCTACAAGGAGGCGGGCCAGCCGGTCGACATCATCTATCCGGAGGAAGGCACGCCGCTCGCCACCGGCCCAAGCGCGGTCTTCAAGGCCGCGCCCAATCCGAATGCCGCGCGCCTGTTCCAGAACTGGATGCACTCGCGCGAGGCCCAGCAGATGATTGTCGATTCAGCCCGCCAGTATTCGCCGCACGGCCAGACCGTGGAAAAGCCCGGCGTCCGCAAGCTCGCCGACATCAAGCTGATGAGGGAGGATCCGGAAGGCGTCCATGCGCAGGCGGACGCGGTCAAGAAGCGTTACGCAGAAATATTCAAGGTGTGATGACAATCGCTGTTCCAGCAACGCCGGCGCCTCGCAAATTCGGGATAGATGTCTCGAAGCCGGTGCTCTATGGCTTTGCCGCGGTGCTGTGCGTGCTGATCGTGCTGCCGCTATCGTGGCTATTTCTATACAGCCTGACCGACGCCAAGGGTTTGCTGACGCTGGCCAATTTCTATCGTTTGTTCAGCGAGTCAGCCTTTCTCGAACCGCTGATCACCACCTTCATCATCGCCACGACATCCGCCATCATCTGCTGTGCGGTGGCCGCCCCGATGGGCTGGCTGGTGGCACGCACGGACCTGCCGTTCAGTGGTGTGATCCGTGCGCTGGTGACGGCCTCGTTCGTCACGCCGCCGTTTCTCGGCGCCATCGCATGGGAACTGCTGGCCGCGCCGAACAGCGGGCTGCTCAACAAGATCTTCCGCAGCCTGACCGGCGCAGAACAAGACGTTCACCTCTTCAACATTTACACCCTCGAGGGCATCATCTTCGTTATCTCCTGCTACACGTTCCCTTACGTCTTCGTGTTGGTCGCCAATTCGCTCGACCGCACGCCCGGCGAACTCGAGGATGCCTCGTCGATTCTGGGCGGCGGACGCTGGTACACCGCGCGCCGTGTCACAATTCCTCTGGTACTCCCGGCCTTGCTCGCCGGTGCTCTGGTTGCGTTCTTGCAGGCGATGACGCTGTTTGGCTCGCCGGCGATTCTGGCACTGCCGGCCGGCTTCCACACCATGACCACTAAAATCTGGAGCCTATTCCAGTATCCGCCGAAGCCCGAGCTCGCCGCCGCCGCCTCGTTGCCGCTGCTGGTGCTCACCGTCATGCTATTGCGCGCCGAGCATATGATCCTCGGTCGCCGCGGCTATTCGGTGGTCGGCGGCAAATACGGCGCGCCACGGCTGATCCCGCTGCATCGCCTGCGCTGGGTCGCCTTCATTGTGTGCCTGCTGGTTCTCATGCTGCCAGTGTTTCTGCCCTATACCGCGTTGTTCAACGCCGCATTCTCGCCGGTCGCCACCACCTTCCTGACTTGGCAGAACGCCACCTTGCACAATATCGACTTCGTGCTGTTCGACCTGTCGGCGGCCTCGCTGGCGCTCAAGAACACCGTCATCCTCGGCACCGCTACCGCTACCATCGGCACCATGATCGCGGTGGTGATTGCCTACGTCACCGCGCGTCAGGCGGTGACCGGCTGGCGCGTGCTCGGCTTCCTCGCCACCGCGCCGATCGCCATTCCCGGTATAGTGCTCGGCGTCGGCCTTTTCTTAAGCTACACGCGGCCGCCGTTCGTGCTGTACGGCACGCTGTGGATCCTGCTGATCGCCTTCGTCACCATCGCGCTGCCGTCGGCCTATCAGCAATTGCAAGCCGCATTCCGCACCATTCATCCCGAACTGGAAGATGCTAGCCGCATTCTCGGCGCCACCCGGTTGAAATCGCTCTGGCAGATCACCGCGCCGCTGCTGCGCACCGGCGTGATCGCGACTTGGTGTTTCATCTTCGTCGGGGTGATGCGCGAATTGTCTGCGGCGATCATTTTGTTCACCTCAGAGACCAAGGTGATCTCGGTGCTGATCTACGATCTCAACGAGAGCGGCGATCTCGGCGCCATTTCGGTGATCGGCATCGGCATGCTGATCATCACGTTCAGCGTGGTGATCGCGGTCAATCGCATTCCCGGCTTCGGCAACGTGCGGTTCCGTACCTGATCATGGACGCGAAGCTTCCCCAGGTTTCCGTAGCGCAGCATCTAGCCGAACGCATCGCGACGCTCCGCGCCGATACGCTGCCGCCCGCGGTCAGGCGGAAATGCGAGGATTTGCTGATCGATGTCGCCGGTCTGTGCATCACCGCGCGCAACGAGGACTACATCAAGAGTGCGCTCGCCGGTTGCGACGATGAAGGCTCCTGCATAGCCATCGGCCACGCACGGACTTTCAGCGCGGCGAGCGCCGCTTTCATCAACGGCACGGCGGCCCATGGTGAGGATTTCGACGACACCTTCGAAGGCGGGCCGGTGCACGCTGGCGCCGTAATTGTGCCCGCGGTGCTGGCGGCTTGTGAACGGCACAGGCCGGAGGGTGTTGCTGCCTTACTCGGCACCGCGGTCGGTACCGAAGTGATGTGCCGCCTCAGCACAGTGGTACCGAAAGCGGTACACAAGGCCGGCTTCCATCCGACTGCCATTTTCGGAGTGATGGGAGCGGCGGCCGGTGTCGGCACTGCACTCGGCCTCAACGCCAAGCAGACCGTCGATGCGCTCGGCATCGCAGCAAGCTTTGCCAGTGGCATCATTGAATATCTGGCTGAGGGCGCCTGGACCAAACGGCTGCACCCGGGTTGGGCCGCACAGTCCGGTATACGTGCGGCACTACTCGCGCGCGGTGGCTTTCTTGGCCCGCGCACAGTCTTTGAAGGCGTACACGGGCTGTTTCACGGGTTTGCGCATACGACGCAAGGTGACTACGACGCGGTTACCGGCGACTTCGGTAAGCGTTGGGTAACCGAGACGTTGGCTTTTAAACCCTATCCATGCGGGACCATGGCGCATCCTTACATCGACTGCGCAAAGCGCCTTGCCGCGCGCGGCATCAAGCCAGGCGAGGTGAAGGAGCTGATCTGCGAGGTGGCAGAAGGCACTGTGCACCGGCTATGGGAACCGCTCCCCGACAAGCAGCGTCCGCCCAACGGCTATGCGGCGAAATTCGCGACGCCTTTTATTCTCGCCACCGGTTTTGTGCGCGGCGGCGTCGGGCTCGATGCCTTCACCGAGCAAGCGGTGCGCGACAAGGACGTGCTCGCGCTTTCATCGAAGGTGCGCTACGTCGTCGACCCTAATAATCCCTATCCCAACAATTTCACCGGCCACATCCGTGCGGTGCTCAACGATGGCCGCGTTATTGAGGAGCGTCAGGCGCATTTTCGTGGTGGCGCGCACGAGCCACTCACCCAGACGGATATCGAAGAAAAGTTTATGCTCAACGTCCGCCACGGTGGCTGGGACGACAAGCGCGCTACTGCCGCGCTTAGACAGCTGGCAAAACTTTACGAAGGCAAGATTGATCTGACGTACTTACGAGGGTAGCTGCGGGTTATGGCTGACAACGAGGAACTTACCGGCAAGGTTGCCATTGTCACCGGGGCCGGGCGCAATATCGGACGCGCCATCGCGCTCGCGCTCGCGCACGCTGGTGCCTCTGTCGTGCTCAATGTGCGATCGAATCAGGCCGAAGCCGATAGCGTCGTGCGCGAGATCGAGACGGCCGGCGGCAGGGCGGTCAGTGTCCTTGGCGATGTTGGCAATGAGAAGACCGCCCCCGCGCTCGCTGATGCCGCGGTCAAAAATTTCGGCCGCATTGATATCCTTGTGAACAATGCCGCACTCCGCCGTGAAAAATCCATCGCAGAGATGAGCTATGCCGAATGGCGCGAGGTGATGGATGTAATCCTCGATGGCACTTTCCGTTGCGTGCATGCCTGTCTACCGGCGATGAAGAAGAACGGTGGTAGCATCATCAATATCGGCGGCATGAGCGCGCATATCGGCTCGAAAGACCGCGCACACGTGATGACGGCCAAGGCCGCGCTGGTTGGCTTTTCCCGCGCACTCGCCCACGATCTGGCTGCTGACAAGATTACTGCTAACTGCGTGGTACCGGGCGCAATCGACACGACGCGGCCAGCCTCGTCGCGGAAGCCGGCCCATCACCTGACCCACGGCACCATTACTGGCGAGCGTGGCAAGTCCGAAGACGTTGCGGCCATGGTGCGCTACCTATGCGGCCCCGGTGGCCGCTACGTCACCGGCCAGACCATCCACGTCAGCGGCGGTGCCTATCTCGGGTCATAGCGGCCATGTCGTGCGCGGCGGGCAGGGTGGCCGCGCTGGCTCTTAAGTGCTAATCCATCGTTCACAGTTCCGGGTCACAACGAGGTTCCTATGTATTCCGAGCTAGGTCTTTACATCGACGGCAAATGGCTCAACGGCGAAGGCCGCAAGGGCGAGGACGTGATTAATCCGGCGACCGGCAAGGCGCTGGCGCATCTGCCGCATGCCAGCAAGGCCGATCTCGATGCCGCGCTCGCCGCCGCTGAAAAAGGATTTGCCGTGTGGAAGGCGACCTCGGCCTATGACCGCGCCAAGATCATGCGCAAGGCCGCCGACCTCGTGCGTGAGCGCTACGACCACATTTCCAAGGTCATGACCCAGGAGCAGGGCAAGGTTTATCCGGAGTCGCGCGCGGAAGTTCTCACCAGTGCCGACATCATCGACTGGTACGCTGAAGAGGGCCGAAGGGCTTACGGCCGCGTTGTGCCAGGCCGGCAAAAAGGCGTACGCCAGATCGTGTTGCAGGAGCCGGTCGGCGTGGTTGCGGCTTTCACGCCCTGGAATTTTCCGACGTTAACGCCGGTGCGCAAGATCGCCGGCGCGCTTGCCGCCGGTTGCTCGCTCATCATCAAGGCCTCGGAAGAAACACCGGGTGGCTGCGTCGAGTTGGTAAAATGCTTTGCTGACGCCGGCTTGCCGGCGGGCGTGCTCAATCTCGTATTCGGCGTGCCTGCCAATGTTTCCGAACATTTGATTCCGGCCAAGGCCGTGAAGAAGATTTCCTTCACCGGCTCGATTCCGGTCGGCAAACATCTCGCGGCTCTCGCTGCCAAAGGAATGAAGAAAGCCACCATGGAACTCGGTGGTCACTCGCCGGTCGTCGTATTCGAAGACGCCGATCCTGAAAAGGCCGCTGATACCATCGCCGCGTTCAAATACCGCAACGCAGGCCAGGTCTGTATCTCGCCGACGCGCTTCTACGTGCAGGAGAAGTCCTACAGCAAATTCCTTGCGCGCTTTACCGAGTACGCCAAGGGCCTCAAGATGGGTGACGGTCTGGAGAAAGGCATCACCATGGGCCCGCTCGCCAATCCGCGCCGGCTCGATGCCATGGAAACCTTCGTCAATGACGCTAAGAGTCGTGGCGGCAAGATCGCTACAGGTGGCTCGCGTCACGGCAATCAGGGTTTCTTCTTCCAGCCGACGGTGATTACCGACGTGTCGGACGATGCCAAGATCATGACCGAGGAGCCATTTGGTCCGGTTGCGCCAATCGTGCCCTTCAAGACCTTCGACGAAGTGGTCGAGCGCGCGAACTCGCTTCCCTACGGGCTTGCGGCATACGCGTTTACGTCATCGGGCGCGACCGCAACGGCGATCGGCGATTCCATCCAGTCCGGCATGGTGGGCGTCAACAGCGTTGCCATCTCGACTCCGGAGACGCCGTTCGGGGGCATCAAGGAGTCAGGTTACGGCTCAGAAGGTGGCATCGAAGGCCTGCAGGCGTATATGAACACGAAGTTTATTTCGCAGGCGTAAGCGCAACTTCCCGCATAAGTGGGAATCCAGCTTTGCTTTCTGGGTCCCCACTTTCGCGGGGTAAGCGATTATTTTCCAGCCATCCCCTTCTGGCATGCTGCCCACACCTTCGCAGGTGTGGCCGGCATGTCCATGTGGTTGGCGGCGCCGTTGGGAATTGCGTTTGAAATCGCGTTCATCACCGCTGCAATCGCCGCCGTGGTGCCGGCTTCACCTGTGCCCTTCACGCCAAGGGGATTGCTCTTCGCCGGCACCGAATGCACCGCCTCGCGCAACTCGAGCGGCATGGTGTGTGCGTGCGGCATGCCGTAGTCCATGAACGAGCCGGCCACCAATTGTCCGTTGCCATCATAGACCGCATTCTCGACCAACGCCTGGCCTAGTCCTTGCGCAATACTTCCATGCATCTGGCCTTCCACGATCATGGGATCGAGCATCACGCCGGGGTCATCGACGGCGGTGTAGGTGACGAGATCGACAGCGCCCGTATCAGGATCGATTTCCACCTCGGCAATGTGACAGCCGTTCGGAAACGTCAGCGGCGTCTCAGTCTTTTCTTTTGTATCGAGGTTTTCGCCAATCTCCTTCGCGCGTTTTGCGGTGTCGAACAGCGAGATTTTGCGGTCGGTGCCGACCACTTCAAAATTGCCGTTGCGATACTGAATATCGGCCTCCGAGGCTTCCAGTAACGCGGAGGCCACTTTCTTACCCTTCGCCAGCATGACATCCGCCGTGTGTGCAATCGCGCTGCCGGCGCACATCGCCGAACGCGAGCCGACCGAGGCGAAGCCGGTCAGCCCCTGCGCAGTGTCACCGTGGCGGTGATGTATTTTTGCCGCATCGATGCCGAGCTTGCTGGCGAGCAGACGCGGAAACACCGTGGCGTGACCCTGGCCGGTCGATTGCACGTTGCAACCAAGGATCAGTTGGTCGCCGCCAGGAAACGAAACGGACGCCTGTTCCATCGGCAGTGCTCCGGCATGCTCAAGCATGCAAGACACGCCAATGCCGCGCAGTTTCTTGCGTCTGGCCGATTCACGCCGTCTCTTGTTGAAGTTGTCGAAATCGGCGAGCTCCAGCGCCTTGTCCACAAGGGCTGGGAAATCGCCGCTGTCATACGTATTGATCGGTGTCTTGAACGGCATCGCCGACAGCGGAATGAGGTTTTTCTTGCGCAGCCTGACCGGATCGATGCCGGCGACGCGCGCGGCTTCCTCGACCACACGCTCGAGCGCGTAGTTTGCTTCCGGCCGTCCTGCGCCGCGATAGGGACCGATCGGAGTGGTGTTGCTGAAATAGCAGGCAACTGAAACGTCTACCTTTGGAATCCGGTACATGCCAGGTAGGCAGCGCGCGAAATTATTGGTGTTGATGCCGACACCCGCGGTGCTCACATATGCACCCTGGTTGCACCGGTGCCGCATGCGCAGCGCCAGGAATTTCCCCTTCTCGTTGATCGCGAGTTCGGCCTCGGTGACGGTGTCGCGTGCCTGTGTGTCGGTGACAAAAGCCTCCGAGCGCGTCGACTGCCAATGCACCGGCCGGCCGAGTTGGCGGGCGGCCACCAACAGCGCCGGATATTCCGGGTAGACCGGAGTTTTCATGCCGAAGGCGCCGCCAATATCCTCGGTGATCACACGCAGCTTTTCGTTCGGCACTCCCATGATGGCGGCAGCTTGGCCTCGCAGCGAGTCGGCACCCTGTGAGCAGGCGTAAAGCGTGTAGCTGTCGTTCGCCTTGTCATAGACGCCGGTGGCGCCGCGCGTCTCCACGGAGGCGACCACCGTGCGCTGGTTGGTCACACTAACCTTCGCAACGTGAGGCGCCTTTGCGATGATCTCGGCCACCTCGCGCTCGTTCTGTTCGTCGGGCGCAGGCCCTGGCCAATCGACACAAAGATTTCCGGGCGCTTCCGGATAGAGCTGCATTCCGCCCTCTTTCATGGCGTCGCGCAGTTCGATCACTGGCGGCAATTCCTCATATTCAACCTGCACGAGGTCAGCGGCGTCCTGAGCGGCTGCTGTCGTCTCCGCGACCACCATCGCGACCGGATCGCCGACATGCATCACTTTCTCACCCGCCAGCGACGGCCGAAACGGCATGATCATCTTGGCGCCACCGCGGCCTGGTACCGGCGGATGGCGGGACACGCTGCCCACATTCGCCGTCTTCATATCCTCGGCAGTGAGCACAGCTAGCACCTTCTTCGCCTTGCGTGCGCTTTCGGTCTTAACCGAAACAATGCGCGCGTGCGCGTGGGTAGACCGTACGAAAGCGGCGTATGCAGTATTGGGCAGATGAGGGTCATCCATGAATCGGCCGGCGCCGCGCACCAGAACATCGTCCTCGACGCGTGGCGTGTGTTTCGTGTGAGCGGGGCTTGCTATCATGAGAGGTCCGGAAATGCGCTTGTGAGGTCTCGTTTATAGCTCAAAGGAAGGGCGACGACAGGGGCTTGCGTCAACGCGCCGGCTGCGGCACTCAGGCGCTCCTTGCCGCGCGACGTGCGGCGCCTTTCGGGTGGTGAAATGAGCAAAGTGCGGACGATTGATACGCATACGCATGTGTTGACCGAAGAAACTGCCGCGCTGCTGCGCAAGGAAGCGCCCAAAGTGCCGGTGACCATCACGCCGACCGACGCAGTGTCGGCGACGCTCGGGGTCGGCGGCGTGGCCTACCGGCCTTTTCCGCGCGGCGGCTTCGATATCGAACATCGCTTGCGCGACATGGACGAGGCCGGCGTGGATGTGCACGTCCTCTCCGTTACACCGCAGACTTATCTCTACAATCAGGAAGCGGCGCTTGGCGCTGCCACCGCTGCGATCCAGAACGACCAGATCGCAAAACTGATCAAAGAAAATCCGCAGCGCTTCATGGGCATTGCGACCCTGCCGATGCAGGCACCGCAAAAGGCCGCCGACGAACTCAGACGCGCGATGATCAGGCTCGGCCTGCGCGGCACCATGATTGCGTCCAACATCATGGGAAAGAATCTCGATGATCCAAGCTTCGAGCCGCTGTGGGCGACCGCCGAGGAGTTGGGAGCCTTCATTTTCGTGCATCCCAATAACGTTGCCGGCGCCGACCGGATGAAGTCCTATTATTTGAACAACCTAATCGGAAATCCGCTCGACACCACCATCGGCGCGGCCTGCCTCTACTTTGGCGGTGTACTCGACCGCCATCCCAAGCTGACCATCGTGCTCGCCCATGGCGGCGGCTTCACGCCGTATCAGGCGGCGCGCTGGGAACATGGCTGGCAAGTGCGGCCTGAACCGAAGAAAAATATTTCCAAGCAGCCGACAAACATCGCGAAGCGCTTTTACTACGACACGATCCTGCATTCGGCGCCGGTGCTAGAATTCATGATCGGCCATGTCGGTGCCGATCGTGTCATGCTCGGCAGCGATTACCCCTATGACATGGGCATGATGGACTGCGTGAAGCACGTGCGGGCATTGAAGATTTCCGATGCTGACAAGGCGACCATTCTAAGCACGTGTGCCGAAGCTTTGCTATCGGGGAAAACATGAACGTTCAGACCGCGAAGGCTGCCCGCATTCCAACTGCGGTCGTCACGAGCCTGATCGTCGATGCGATGAGCAAGGCCGGCGCACCGAAAGATGACGCCTTCAAGATCGCTGAACTAATGCTGGAGGCTGACCTTATCGGCGCCGATGCCCACGGCGTGTTCCGCCTGATGCAATATGTGCAGCGATTGAAGCTCGGTTCGACCAATCCCCGGCCCAACATCACAGTCAACCGGACTGCGCCCGCGACTGCCCTGGTCGACGGCGACAACGGCATGGGACACCTGGTTGTTGCGCGCGCGGCGCAGACTGCTATCGAACTCGCGCGCGAATGTGGAGTTGCCTGGGTCGGATGCCGCATGTCCGGCCACGCCGGTGCGGCCGGTGTCTATGCCGCGCTGCCGCTGAAGGCCGACATGGTCGGTCTCTATTCGGCCGTCGCCAACGCCAATCACATGCCGCTGGCTGGCGGTGCCGAACCGCTGCTCGGCACCAACCCGCTGGCGATCGCAATTCCTGCTGACAAGGAACCCCCGGTTGTCCTCGATATTGCTACTTCGATCGTCTCCTACGGCACCATCAAGAACCATCGTCTTCAGAACAAGCCACTACGAGGCGATTGGATGATCGATCCGAAAACCGGAGAGGCGGTGATCGATCCCCACAAGAGTGCCGAAGCGCTATTGCTGCCGATGGCGGGCTACAAAGGCGCAGGGCTCGCGCTGACTCTCGGTCTCCTTGCCGGCACGCTGAACGGTGCGCTGTTTGGTCGCGATTGTGTCGATTTTAACGCCGAGCCGGACAAGATTACCAATACCGGGCAGTTCGTGGTCGCGCTCGATCCGAGTCGATTTCAGCCGCTGGCACAATTCAAGGCCGAAGTTGATCGGCATATCCGTGAACTGCGCCAAACGAAAGCGCTACCCGGCCAGAACGTGCGCCTACCGGGCGAACAACGCGCGCAACGTCGCGCCGACCGCCTGCGCAACGGACTACCGCTCGCGCCTGAACTACTTGCGCAACTCGACAAGCTTGCAGGTGAATTGTCGATCAAGCCGCTCCGTGAACGCGGCTAGGCTGGACGTCACCAGATCACATAACTGCCGTATTTTTGGTGCTCAAGGGAACAAATCGAACAAAACGCCGTTCATTTCGCGGCCCGCTCCGGATCAGTGCGACGCCGTCGATGCGGCATTGGCGTAAATCAATTGTCGAATCAAATCGATGAAGCTCTTCGAAAGGAAAGAAGTAGTGAGATGGGTCAAAAGGACGCTGGCCCGTGTCGGCCTCGTTTTGGCGTGTGGCAGCGTGTTGTCTGCAATTCCCATGCTCAGTGTCTCGAGTGAAAATACCTTCGACCGGATTCAAGCTGGTGAGTGGATTGTTGCGTCGATGTATTGGGAGGACAAGCTGGTTTCGACCGGCAAGAGCTTCAATGCGATCGGATGGCATGCCGCTCATAAAACGTTACCGATCGGAACGTTGATCCGCGTGTCGAATCCAAAGAACCACCGGTCGATCAACGTAACGATCAACGATCGAGGACCATTTGTAGCGAACCGCGACCTGGATCTCAGCCTTGGTGCTGGCACGTTATTGGGGCTTCAGGGGCTGGGTACCGTCTACATGGAAGTTCTGTCGATTCCGCCGATAAAAAATATGCAGCGGCCCGTGGTGGAAAGCTTGTTTGCGGTGAATGATGCGAATGCCAACTGTGTGGGTGTGTCCGCCTGTTAGGCCGCTGCGGCTCTTACCGCGTCCAAAGTTGAGCGACGGTTCAGGGACGCCGGTTGAGGCGCGCGCGTCTTGAATGGCCACTAAAACGGGCGCATTTACAGTTAACCCTTCGTTAACCTAAAAGGGTAAACGACATTTAGCAATTACTACCAATTTGTTAACCTTTATCGGTGTGAGGGGCGGGGCGGAAGATTGCGCTCAATGCGGCCCTTGCGTTGTAGCCAGGCCGGTCTGTGGCGCAACCGCAAAGTCCCGCCGCAACGCATCCAGTCCTGTCTCAGCTCGGCAGCCTGCGAAGGGTCAAGCGCGGGCGCGCGGTGCTGTGTGGTGTACGAAGGAGTGGCTCGGTGACAGCAGGAATCTTGCTCAGTAGCCAAACGCGGGGCGATTGGGTCGAACTCAGCGCTGCCGGATCGTGGACCGCTGAATACGCCAGTGCGATCGAGCCGCAGGTGGACGCTGCCACGCGTGGCGTTACGGCGCGCAGCATCGCAATCAATATCGCCCGCATTGATTATCTCGACACGTATGGCGCATGGCTCATCGAGCGTACGCTACGAAACTGGATAAGCCAGGGACGCGAAGCGCGTCTTGTCGGGCTGCGCGAAGATTATCGCGGCCTCTTCGATAAGGTTCATGCCGGAACACAGACGCTGTCGCCGCCGCCTCCTAAGCCCAATAGCATTGTTGCAACGCTCGAAAGCGTCGGAATGACCATGGCGACGGCGGGCACTGATCTTACCTTGTTGGCGCAAATGCTTGGCTCGCTGATCGTCGCGTTCAAACGCGTGGCGTTGCGGCCGACAACTTTCCGGTTCACGTCGATGGTCCATCAACTGGAACGCGTCGGCTGGCGCGCGGTACCAATCATACTCCTGATTACCGTATTGATCGGTGCGATTCTCGCGCAACAGGGTATTTTCCATTTCCGCAAGTTTGGGGCGGACATCTATGTCATTGATATGGTCGGCGTCTTAGTGCTGCGTGAAATCGGTGTGCTGATTGTTTGCATCATGGTCGCCGGCCGTTCCGGGAGCTCCTACACGGCAGAACTTGGCGCGATGCGCATGCGCGAGGAAATCGATGCACTGCGCACTATGGGTTTTGATCCAATAGAAGTCCTGGTTTTGCCGCGCATCCTGGCCTTGATCATTGCGGTGCCGATTCTCACATTCCTCGGATCGATGGCGGCACTTTATGGCGGCGGTTTGGTGTCCTGGCTTTATGGCGGCATCCAGCCTGAGGTCTTTTTGGCACGGCTTCGTGAAGCGGTAACGAGCACCACGTTCGAGGTAGGAATAATCAAGGCGCCATTTATGGCGCTGGTCATCGGCGTCGTGGCCTGCGTCGAAGGATTGCAGGTGCAGGGCAGCGCCGAGTCACTCGGCGAGAAAACAACCAATTCCGTGGTCAAGTCCATCTTCTTGGTTATCGTGCTCGATGGCGTTTTCGCTATGTTTTTCGCATCAATCGGAATGTGACATGGCAAACGATCCCATCATCGAGGTGCGCGATCTTGTCGTCGAACTGAAAGGCAACCTGATTCTCAATGGCGTCACGCTCGACGTCTATCGTGGCGAGATTCTGGGCTTCGTCGGTGCTTCGGGTGCGGGCAAGTCGGTTCTTACGCGCACGATCCTCGGCCTGTTGCCGAAGCAGGGGGGGCGGATCGACGTCTTCGGCGTCAATCTCGATGAGGCCGGCGAGATGCAGCGGCAGGAGATCGAGCGGCGCTGGGGCATTTTGTTCCAGCAAGGTGCGCTGTTTTCTTCGCTGACGGTCGGCGAAAATATCGAATTTCCTATCCGCGAATATCTCGATGTTTC
>JBARNC010000339.1:0-1581 GCA_049802775.1 Pseudolabrys sp.
TGCCTTCGTAGTATTCCTTGAAACGAGCGGCGACCGCCTCGCGCCCTCTCGTTTCCACGCCTCGCGCAAACAAAAGCATGCTGGGCGAATTCCAGAGCATGGCTTTCACATCGTCCGCGTTATGCGCATTCTGCGCGGCTACGAATTTCGTAAAGAGGGCTCGCGCCTCGGTTTCGTTTGCGGCAGCGGATGCATGTCCGCCTGATGCGACTGTCACTACGAGAAAGAGGAGCGCGGCCGCTACCGAAAGATAGCGACTATAGCGAGCCGACAGCGGCAGCATCGCGGAGATCATCGAATTTGTGGAATGGGTCACACTAACCTCTCTTGTTTTCAGCGCCGGCCTCGGCCGGCGCACTTGCTTGCCCAAAATAGTGATGGCACTTCGTCGTGGGTCCCGGCGGTGATCCGTCTTTCGGGTCAGGCGGCGTATCGCGCTGCCAGTGCGCCGTTCATCAGGCCTCCTACGAGCGCTTGGCGCGTCTTCTCGTGATCGTCCCAAACAGCCTGTTCAGACAGCGACGGGAACACCCACGACTCTCCCCGATCCAGGCCCTTCAGCGCCGCTTGCACCAGGTGCTGCGGCTTCATCACCGCGCTCGCCGGGAGATTGCTGACTGGTAGTCCGGCTTTGTTCCAGAAGTCGGTGTCGACCGCCGGCGGGGTGACCACCTGCACAAGTACGCCGCTGCCGGCGACCTCGCCCTGCAAAGCTCGCGAAAAGCTCACGACGAAGGCTTTGGAAGCATTGTAGACGCTGAACTCCGGCCACGGATGGAAGGCCAGCACGGACGCTATATTAACAATGGAGCCGGCGCCCCGCGCCAGGAAGCCGGGAAGCACGGCATGGGTCAGCCGGGTCAGGGCGGTGATGTTGACCGCGGTCGTCTCATCCACCACTTCGGAACTCTGCTTGGCGAACGGGCCGAAGCTTGCAGCGCCAGCGTTGTTGATCAAAGCGGTGATCGCCGGATCGCTTGATATCCGCGCCTCGACGCGCGCCAGGTCTTTCGCCTCTGCGAGGTTGGCGACGAGGGTTTCCACTTTGACATTTGCTTTTTGCTTCACGGCCGTGGCGAGGGCGTCGAGCGTCTTCTGCTGACGGCCGACAAGGAGGAGGTCGTATCCCCGTTCGGCCAATCCGGCGGCGTAAAGGGCGCCAACGCCGCCAGTAGCGCCCGTCACAACCGCTGTTCCTTTCAGGTCTGACATTTGAAGCTCCTATTGCTGATGAAAGATGCCGAAGATTTGACGCGCGCCGATCCCGAGAATCACGGCTCCGCAGATCACGGCGATCCAGAAACTGCGCTGTGGCGCGGCTTGATCGTTGCTTCAGACGGCGGCACGGACATGGGGGGTCTCAATTCTTTGCCGATTTTGAGAGCTGACGGTCTTGAACCATGCGCCGCCCGCAACGGCGGCTGCATTGCCAAGTCCATAAATTACGAGTGCGCCGGCGATCACAACGAACAGTGCGGTGCTGCCACCAACGATCGTGACTGCGAGCCATCCACCGCCGGCGGCGATCATGACGCGCAGTACCTGTGTGTACCGAATATTCGATTCAGCATGGACGCAGAG
>JBARNC010000340.1:0-4925 GCA_049802775.1 Pseudolabrys sp.
GGAACGTACCGAACAGCAATATCGACCCGAGATCGCCGCTGGAAATCAAATGGGCGAAGGCCCAGGTCTTGACGCCTGCGAGCATCGGATGCTTGAGGTGGGTCTTGATGTGGCTCGGGACAAAAGCGGCGGTCACAAAGATCACCGCGAACAGCATCAACCCCACCGTGATGTTCCGCATGAAGGCGGGCGGCGACCACAGTTGAATCCATCCATCCGCTTTGTATTGCCCGTAGCCCCAGAAAATCAGCGCCAGGCCAATGAGCGCGACGACCGCGAACACCCCGCGATAGGCATGCAATCCCACCCGGGCGATTACGCCGGCCCTCGCGTCGCGGAACGAGACGAATACATGCGTCCCGAGAAAAACCACTAGGCCGAGAACGAGAATACCTAAGCCCATATTACACTCTTGTCAGATTGCCGCCGCAGTAGAGGATAGTGGCAATCAATGCAAGCCACTCCCGGAATGAACCGTATCTTACATGATTGCAGCCGTGACATCTCGACCGCGTGCCATGGTGTCGCTTTTGTTCCTGTTGGCGGCGCCACTCCCGTGCCGGCACAGGAATGGCCGACGAAAACTGTGCGCATCGTGGTCCCCTTCAGCCCAGGATCAACGCCGGACATCGTAGCGCGCCCTGCAGCAAAAATATCCCACCAGCAAATTTGTTGTGGAAGACAAGCCTGGCGCCAGCGGCGATCTCGATACCGATGTTGTTGCAAAGGCCACACCCGATGGCTCGACGCTCGGAGTGAGCATCGGCGGGCCGCCCGCCATCAACTCGCTGCTTTTCGCGAGGTTGCCGTACGATCCCCATAAGGACATCGCGCCGATTCCTCAGCGCCCGGTGATCAAAGCGGCGAACGTGAAAATGAAGCGGCCTTGTCCTTCACGTCCTTGATGTCCGTGAAGGAAATCCCGGGCGCTCGTTCGCGCGTATAGTCGAGAATGAACTGATTACGCGCCATGAAAACCTTGTCGCCATCGAGGTCCTCAGCACAGCTCGAGTAGTTGGCCTGCACGAAATCGTCGAGTTTCTTGGTGTCGCTCGAAGTGATCCAGCGTGCCAGCTGAAACTCCGGCTGCTCGAAACCAATATCGAGGCCGTATTCCTCGGAAAGCCGCACTTTCAGCACGTCGAGCTGCAAAGGGCCGACCACGCCGACCAGCGCCGGTGCACCGTCCAGCGGCCGGAAGACCTGCACGACACCCTCCTCCGCCATTTGCTGGAGTGCTTCTTTCAGTTTCTTGGCCTTCATAGGATCGCCTAGCTTAACCCGCCGCAGGATTTCCGGCGCGAAGTTCGGAATACCGAGGAATGTAATATCCTCGCCTTCCGTAAGCGTATCGCCGATCCGCAGCGTGCCGTGATTTGGGATCCCAACTACATCACCAGCGTAAGCTTCTTCAGCGAGTGCACGGTCCTGCGCGAAAAAAAATTGCGGCGTCGACAACGTTAGCGGCTTGGCGGTGCGTGTTAACTTCGCCTTCATGCCACGCCGCAGTTTACCCGAGCAAAGGCGCGCAAAGGCAATACGATCACGGTGGTTCGGATCCATATTGGCCTGAATCTTGAAGACAAAGGCCGTCATGGAGTTTTCGTGAGCATCCACTGTGCGCACATTCGATGATTGCGCACGTGGCGCCGGCGCAACCGAAGCCACCGCATCGAGCAAATCCTTGACACCAAAATTCTTGAGTGCCGAGCCGAAGAAGACGGGCGTGAGGTGACCCTCTTGAAACGACTTGAAATCGAAGGCGCGGCAGGCATTTTCCACCAGCGCCAACTCGTTGGCGATTGCCTTTATATCAAGCATCGAATTTTTGGCGGCGAGCGGCGCGAGATCCAGAGGTTGTCGCTCAATTGTCCTGCCGTCTTCATTGACAAGCCGCATCTCACCGGTAGCGAGGTCATACGTTCCAGCAAAATCGCGGCCGCGCCCAATTGGCCATGTCATCGGTGTCGTGTCGAGAGCGAGCGTTTTTTCAATCTCGTCAAGCAACTCGAATGGATCGCGGCTTTCCCGATCCATCTTATTGATAAACGTAATGATCGGGATGTCGCGCAGGCGGCAAACCTCGAACAGCTTGCGCGTGCGGGCCTCAATACCCTTGGCGGCGTCAATCACCATCACGGCCGAGTCCACAGCGGTTAGAGTTCGGTAGGTGTCCTCCGAAAAGTCTTCGTGACCCGGCGTGTCGAGTAGATTGAAGACGCGGCCGTCATAATCAAAGGTCATTACTGAGGTCACAACCGAAATGCCGCGCTCGCGCTCGATCGCCATCCAGTCGGAGCGGGTTGAGCGGCGATCACGTTTGGCTTTTACTTGACCGGCGAGATTGATCGCGCCGCCAAACAGCAACAACTTCTCGGTCAGCGTGGTCTTGCCAGCGTCAGGATGGGAAATAATCGCGAACGTGCGCCGCCGATCGACTTCGGCGGCAAATGGCATCACAGGCATCGAATCGGAGGTTACGAGAGGCTTATTCATGAGGCGCATGTGGCAGGGAAAGACCGCCGGATCAAGGGGCTGGCCTGTCTTCCAAAAGACCAGTTTCAGAGTACTAACCAGCTATCCCAGTAGCGCGCCATATTGTTCCGGTTCGAAGCCGACCAGCAATTTTCCGCCGCCGGCGTCGAGTACCGGACGCTTTATCATCGACGGCTGCTTAAGCATCAAAGCGATTGCTTTGGTCTCGCTGACACCGTTCTTGTCCCTGTCGGGCAGCTTCTTGAAAGTCGTACCGGCGCGGTTGAGTAGCGTTTCCCAGCCCACTTTCTTCGCCCAGCGCTCCAGGCGCTCGCGATCAATGCCAGCCGTTTTGTAGTCGTGAAACGCGTACTCGACGCCGCTCTTTTCGAGCCAAGCGCGGGCTTTCTTCATCGTGTCGCAGTTCTTGATGCCGTAGATGGTGACAGGCACGATCATTCCCACTCTATTGTGCCCGGTGGCTTCGATGTTACGTCGTAAACCACGCGATTAACGCCCTTAACTTCGTTGATGATGCGCGTCGCAACCATCCCCAGAAACGTCATGTCGAAAGGATAGAAATCGGCCGTCATGCCATCAGTCGAGGTTACTGCGCGCAACCCGATAACATATTCGTAGGTACGGTAATCACCCATGACGCCGACGGTCTTCACCGGCAGCAGCACGGCGAACGCTTGCCAGATGTCGTCATATTGGCCGGTTCGGCGAATCTCCTCGATATAGATCTCGTCGGCCAATCGCAGAATATCGAGCTTTTCGCGCGTGATTGCACCAGGGCAACGGATGGCGAGCCCCGGTCCCGGGAATGGGTGGCGGCCGACAAAACCTTCGGGCAGGCCAAGTTCGCGGCCGAGCGCCCTTACCTCGTCCTTGAACAATTCTCGCAGCGGCTCGACCAGCGTCATATGCATTCGCTCGGGCAAGCCGCCAACGTTGTGGTGAGATTTGATGGTGACCGAGGGTCCGCCAGTGAAGGATACACTCTCTATTACATCCGGATAGAGCGTGCCCTGGGCGAGGAAATCGGCGCCGCCAATTTTCTTCGCCTCTTTTTCGAAAACATCTATGAATAATTTGCCGATGGTTTTGCGTTTCTGCTCGGGATCCTCGACGTCGGCGAGTGCTTTAAGGAACTTATCGGACGCGTCCACATGCACGAGCGGAATCTTGTAGCTGTCACGAAACATCGTGACAACCTTCTGCGCCTCAGCGAGGCGCATCAGACCGTGATCGACTAACACACAGGTAAGTTGGTCGCCGATCGCCTCGTGAATGA
The DNA here is from genome assembly GCA_049802775.1 of Pseudolabrys sp. GTDB lineage: Bacteria > Pseudomonadota > Alphaproteobacteria > Rhizobiales > Xanthobacteraceae > Pseudolabrys. Next base: position 3,773 of record JBARNC010000340.1, read on the forward strand.
GGACCGCGGCGACTGCCGAGTCGACACCGCCAGACAGGCCACATATCACTCGCCCCTTGCCGACCTGCTTGCGAATTTTCTCGATCGTCTCGTCCTTGAAGGCGCGCATGGTCCAGTCGCCCGTGAGACCAGCGATTTTGCGCACGAAATTGCGCAAGAGCGCGGCGCCATGCGGCGTATGCACGACTTCGAGGTGGAATTGAGTGGCGTAAAATTTGCGCTTGTCGTCGCCGATGATTGCGATCGGCGCATTGGGCGAGGTGCCGAGCACACGAAAGCCTTGTGGCAATTTGGTCACCCGGTCGCCGTGGCTCATCCACACCGGATACTTTTCGCCCCTGCGCCACACGCCTTCGAACAACGGCGTGTCCCCAGTAACGGTCACTTCGGCACGACCGAATTCGCGATGGTGTCCGCCTTCAACTTTGCCACCGAGCTGCTGCGCCATCGCCTGCTCGCCGTAGCAGATGCCGAGCACGGGCACGCCCGCTTCATAGATTGTTTTCGGCGCGAGCGGCGCGTCCTTATCGAGTACGGATGCCGGTCCGCCCGAGAGGATGACAGCCTTCGGCTTCATCTCACGGAAAGCAGCTTCGGCTTTCTGGTAAGGAACGATCTCGGAATAGACCTTTTCTTCCCGGACCCGGCGCGCGATGAGCTGGGTGACCTGGGAGCCGAAATCGACGATCAGAAGCTTGTCGTGCATGGACGGCGTTGTATCCCGAACGTGGCCCGGAATCGGCCGCGCAAACGCCGTTCGGGGCGGCTTTTTGCGGGCTTTGGACTTCGGGGTCAAGCCTATCGGCGTTTCCACGCGATGGTAGCCCGTTTTGTTCACAGCTGGACGCGTGGTTTTCGAAACCGAGCGCATGAGACTGCCCGTCACGGCCAGTTGGCGCGCTACCGTCGCATTGTTGGCTGGCGTGACAAATTGGCGGCTGGGACAGCGGCTCAGTGGCGACCGTTGTCCACCATGGGACCTAGCAGCGGAATTGTCGATATCCATTTACCGATGCGCGAACGGTCATGCTCTTCGGGCCTGGCGGTATCGGCACTGCCTGGCGATGCGGCATCCGGAATTGATTCTGGCGGTATCGGGTGATCGTCAGGAGCCCGCGCAGCGGGTGGCGATGCGATCGGGATCGCGGGCGGT
>JBARNC010000341.1:0-2438 GCA_049802775.1 Pseudolabrys sp.
GACGCCTCCTTTTTTATTGTTTTTTTTGCCGCCTTGAGGGCGAGGATATTGGAATCGTCACAGTGGAGTCGCTTGCGCGGCGATTCGCATCATTATGCATGAGTGAAAAAGAGCGGCGCTTTCAGGATTCGGGTCAGAGGCTGCTGTTTTAGATGGGCGTTCCTAGACACGCTGCCCGAAGGCGCCCGCTCTTTTTGCATATCGAAGAAACCGAAGCTCCTCACGCAACAAGCTTCTCCAATGCTTGTTGAAAGAAGAACAAAGAAACGCTGGCGAGTCATTGACCTGAATCAGACAGTGTCACTTCCATTGTTTGGTAGGTTGCTTGAGGGGATTAGGCGAGGACCAATCACGCCCGATCTCCTATTTGAGGCGCATTCGTCCGTACTCGACCTTGTGTTCTATGAGGGCGACCAGTTCCCGCCTGAATACAAGGGTCACGCTTTCGTGGCGCTCAAAGGCTCGTGGAACCGCTCAGAGCCGACCGGCTACAAGGTGGTACACGTACCGTTCAAGGATGGCCGGCCTGAAGGTTATTATGAAAATTTCGCTACAGGCTTCTGGATATCCGGCGAGCAGCGTGCGGAAGTGTGGGGACGCCCCGCTGCCCTTGCGGTAGCGAAGGATGGGTCGCTATTGGTCGCTGACGACACCGGCGGCACGATCTGGCGCATTAGCTTCACGGGTAAGAGCGGCCGTGCTGATGCGCGCCCGGATTCAACCGGATCTGCCAAATAGGCCGGTGCTAAATGAAAGACGGACCCAGAGAACACGCGCGTAAGTTATTGTCTGCTTTTTGCTCCAAATTGACGACCTTTTGCGCGTCCGCCTTGGTCACCTTCGCAGCGCTCGGCGCTTGAGCCTGCGCACACACCGGCACGGCGGCAATTACCAAAATGGCTACAATCAACTTCAGGTTCATGAAGGCCTCCTCTGGTTATGCCGAGGGCTAACAAGTCGCTGGGTGCGAATTCTCAAACTGGGTCGGCAAGTCGGCGGTAGGTCCGCACCATAATCGTGGATGTTGGCGACATTTTTTCTCTCGCTCCGATTTTACCACCGCAAATTCAAAAAACATTACAGAATAAAAATCCTACCTTCAGCGTTTCTAACCTTGCTTGCACCTGACTTCCCCGCCCGCGCCCGCGCCAACGAGGAGCCGATGTTCGGCCTACACTTGATCGTGCTGTCTGAGGTTGATTAACGGCCAATACCTTCACCACCACAAATCCTAAAAAAAATTCACAAAATAAAAATTCCGCTCTCTTGCGTTCCTTAATTGTTGCTTCGGATGCCCGCCACAGCGCAATTTGAGCAGGCGCTAGCGACTACAGGGGGGCAAGGCTATGACAGAAGCCGGTCAGGGCAAATGGAAGGTATCGATCCGAGTTTCGACTTCAGTTAATCCAGACACAAGCGAGTCCAATGTTGATTACAGTTATTTTGGCTCACGCGAAGAGGCCCTAGAATTTGCCTGTAAGCAACGACCGCCTCATCACAAAGCCATTCTCATCGAAGGGCCGGATGGCGAGTCGATGGATGAACATGAAATTGAGCTGTAATGCAGCGACATCCATCGGTGACTTCGGCGCGGCGCAGGGAGGGACAACATGACTTGGTCTTGGTCCATCGGCTTTGCGGCGCTCTCGGCCTTGATTTGGATCGCGGCGGCTTTTGTCCCGATCCCCAAAAGCCCTTGGTTGGTTTTGGGCGCTGGAGGCGGACGCCCTAGTCCAGAACTTGACGCCATCCTTCACCGACTGCGACTGCAATCGTATTTGAACGCTGCCGCAGCCTTCTCTATGGCTGTTTCAGTTTTTTTCCAATTCGAGATGGTGATGACGGGCACAGATCGAAATGGAGGATGCGATGACGCGATTTAATTTGAGTCCTCAGACCGAAATTGCCGAAACTATTATTCGCTGGGATGCTCCAAAATTATTGGGGAACCCCGCACTGATAGAAATCACCGGAACGGCGACAATTGATCCACCGATACCGGAAACTCCCCAAAAGCACTTGGCGGAACGCACCTTGACCATCCAAATGAATGTAAAAGCTGCCCATTGGCTTTCCGAGCAACTTCGCCATTTGCTCAAGACTAATGGTTTGCAGTGATTGTGCGCTCATTTGAGCGATACGAGCTTCCACCCTTCACACCAAAAAATTATGCAAAAACAGACTCCAAAAAAAGTAGGCCGCTTCGAAAGGCAGCCTACACACATGATCTGTCCCGAACTGTCAGCCCACGGTGGCGATGCGCTTCTGGGCATCTGCCTCGGCAGCGGTCGTTGGCTGCGCAGGCAGCTGAAGCACCGTTGCCTTCTGACCCTCACTGAGTCGTGTCAGCAGAACAATGCGCCCATCCGGAAATTCAAGCGCATCATGGTGCTTCAACGGTTCGTTCTTATTCACTTGTCGGAAGATTGCCGTCGCGT
>JBARNC010000342.1:0-11695 GCA_049802775.1 Pseudolabrys sp.
CGACTTGGCTGTTCAGATGCGCCACGAAATCGACCCCGGCCGGAATGTGGTCGACATCCATGAAAATATTTTTCCGTCCGAATGTTTGTGACAACCGATCGTGCAATCGACCGGCAGTACTGATCGAATCTTCTCGGCGGTAATTTATGAAAATCGTACCCATGAGCCCTCGGGTCCCTGAAAGACAAACATATTTTATCGCTGGGCGAGTTAAATCACTATTAGCTAGTTCACACTGGACCAGTTGAACGGCCTGGCCCCACTTGCGGACATGCTTCCGGCAGCATCAGAAATGAATTACCGCGGCAAGTTCTCGTAAAAGTGATGGAAGAAGGTAGTCGAGTAGTGTCTGGCCAGTGCCTGACCCATCGCGGACCTGGCAGATATTCGAAAAGCAATCACGGAATTGCGACGTACGACGCACTTGGCGTATAGTCCGGATCGATTTAAGCGAACGGCACAGGTGCGAATCATGTTCGCATTGCATCGTCAGACTCGTTCATTGGCGACGCGGTTCGTTTTTGGAATCGTAGTGGTGTTCGTACTCACGCTCACTTGCGGCCTCGCTTCTCACACAGCAAAGGCCCAGGTGCGATTCGGCATTGGCGTTGGAGGGATTGGAGGAGGGATTGGCGGCCTTCTGTTAGGCGATTCGTATAGAAGGCAAAAAAGCCAGCAAAGCGAACAATACCAGCGAAGCCAAAGCGCTACGGAAGGCAATTCCACGAAAAAAACCACCAAAGCCAGAAATCAGAAACCGAAGAGAGATGACTCAAAAATTGCAAAAGATTCGCCGCCCAAGGCGAAGTCGCCTGAGCCTGTCGCGAGCGCGCCCCAGACCACACCGCTGACGGCCGGCCCACCGCCGACGCCTGACAAGTTTGGGGAATGATTGTTCATCGCCGCCGTGAGCCAGTCGTAAATAGCTCGCCCAAAGGGAGTGATACAGCAGAGGCGTTATCCCACTGCCTTACCATCCAGTTGATTAGGACCGCATTACTGGAAACGATCTTCTGGACCACGGCGCTCCGAAGCAGGTGTTTCTGTAGCCCGACGCTCCTGAGCACGACGTTCTTGAGCACGAAGTTCTGCAGGAGGTTTGCGCTGAGCCTGTTTCTGTGAGCGCTGGGCGGTCGTTTTGTCAGGTCCGGTGTAGAACTGGTTTGGCTCGCAGGACCCGCCTACTCCGCTGACCGTTGCTCGGCATTGCTCAATAGTGGTGAAACCGCAATTGGTGCCGCCGATCCGGTAGACAGCGCACCATTTATAGGGATCAGCTGCAGCCGGACCGGCCATCAAGAACAAAGATATCACCGCCCCGACGGCGATCACCAAACCGCAGGAGTTCTTGTTCATCAATCGCTTCACAAATGCAATTGGCTGAAACAACGCAGTGCCCACCGGAGGGCAAGGACCGCCTACAGCGCGGTCAAGGTAACCGGCCGTGCCGAGTAGCGACAGCTTCATGATTCCCTCCTGCACTGCTTCAAACTTTTCAGTTTCTGTGCGTGGCAAGGGTTCAATCCGGACAGCGAGGACTTATCAGTCGCGTCGCAATGTCAACGCCAACTGCTTGCACGATCGGAAGTATATCAAACCCGCACTTGGCTGGCATGCAGAATGGTTGCCACCCAAGCACATGAGACGCATTGATCATGAACTCCCCATTTTGACCAATCGTACGCCCAGAGGTGTTTCCGTACCTTGCAGGGACTCGCTCGAGCGAGGACTTCCCAGATTGATGGCACGCGAAATCGACAAAGGTTGCCGTCAGTAAATGCACTAAGGTTGCGCGGCGATAATTCTCGCGGCGTGACCTGTGGAAAGGCGATGCAGCCGGCGTTTCAGAGACCGTTGGGTTACCTTGTTTTGGCTGCGGCGTTGGTCGCCGACCCCGCCATCAGTGCCGACCTCGACGCACTGCCTGCGCTGAACGCGGCCATCACCGAAAGCTCGATCTCGGGCCTATCATCAGGCGCCTTCATGGCGGTGCAATTCGGCACTGCCTGGTCGTCGATCATCAAAGGAGTGGGCGTGATTTCTGGCGGTCCGTTCTATTGTGCTCAAACCAGCTCCCTTACCGCGACGGGGGCCTGCATGAAGGGGCCGCCGCCGTCTCTGCGTGTGTCTATCGAGATGGCCGACCGCAAGGCGCAAGCTGGGGAAATTGATCCGACCGACAATCTGAGAGGTCAGCAGATTTATCTATTTCACGGATACAACGACGATACAGTGACGCGCCCGGTAACTGACGCTGCAGCCGAGTTCTACGAACATTATCTCGGTCAGGGCGGGAGCGGTCACCTATTCTACCAGAAAACGCTCGGTGCCGGGCATGCATTCATCGTCACCGATACACCGCGCACGGTCAATCTCAACGACTGTTCTATCAGCAGGTCCCCGTTTATTGACCGTTGCGGAAGCTATGACCAAGCTGGTGTTATCCTGCAACACATCTATGGTGCCCTCAACGCGCCAGCCAATCCCGACGCTCTCTCCGGGACCGTCACGAGCTTCGACCAGACGCGCTACGCAGAGCCGGATACCCCCGGCGCCTTGAGCCTTGGGCGGAACGGCTATGTCTTTGTGCCGAAGGATTGTGAGGCCTCAACAGGCCCACCCTGCCGCGTGCATGTTGTCCTGCACGGATGCCGACAGAACGCCGATGCAATTGGTCGACAATTGGTGGACAGGGCAGGCTTCAATGCCTGGGCCGATACCAACAGAGTCATCGTACTTTATCCGCAGAGCGCGGCGCGATGGTTTTGGTTGCCGCCATGGCAGCCCTACAATCCTTTGGCCTGTTGGGACTGGTGGGGCTACGTCAGCGGTGACGACAGCTACGTCACCAAATCAGGTAGACAGATCAAAGTTATCAAGGCGATGCTCGACGCGCTGACCGCAGGATACCGGCCCGCCATTCCTGCGGCGACGCCGGGCAACGCGCCGGACGCACTCGCCGTCATCGACACTTCCGACACAGCCGCCGTCCTTGCCTGGATGCCGGTCGGCGGCGCCACGCTCTATCGTATCTCGCGCGCGGACGCCGATGGCAACTTTGCTCCGGTTGGCAGCATCGCGGCATCGAGTTTTGCCGATACCGGACTGGCGCCGCAAACGTTCTATCGCTGGCACGTGACAGCCATCATAAATGGATCGGAAGTCCCAGCTTCGGCTGAAGCGAGTGCAACCACGCGCGCATCGCCCCCGCCCTGCGAGCAACCCGGAAATTGTCCGATTCGTGCACCAATAAAGTGAAAGCGCAGGTACCGACCGTCGTAGCTCCATTCATTTGGTGCAATGGCAACGAGGTGAGAGATGTCCAGCAATAAAAAGGTAGACACTGCTGTAGTCGCGCTTGCTGGACGCAGGATTGATCTGCCAGAGGCGCAGGTGTCGCGGTTCCCCCTCGAGAACGTCCAAGAGGTTGGGCGACGCGTTTGCGAGGCTCTTTGCAACATGCATGCTGTGGCGCTTGTCTGCTCGGCTGCTTGCGGCGCTGATCTCGTTGCTCTGGAGCAAGCAAAGCGGCTTGGCCTGCGGCGACGCATCGTGCTGCCCTTCGCGCCTGAACGTTTCCGGGAGAGTTCGGTTGTTGACCGTCCCGGCGACTGGGGTCCGGTATATGATCAACAGGTCGCGGCCACGACCGCAGCCGGCGATCTTCTCGTGCTCGACGTTGCTACTGGCGGCGACGCCTCCTACGCTGCTGCAAACGAGGCGATTGTTCGCGAAGCCCAAGCGCTTGCGCGTACGGCGCAGCCAGATGGGCCCCACCGATTGATCGCGATACTCGTCTGGGAGGGTGCACCGCGTTCGGAAAGCGACGCGACCGCTAGATTTCGAGATCTGACCAGGCGCGCTGGATTCGAGGAGCAATCCATCTCGACGTTGTCGGCGATCCCTCAACAGGCTACCGGCACAAACTTTTCCGCCCCGATATGAAATCTGCCGAAAGGACAGAGGGAACGAAGATGCAGCGGGCTTTTGTTATTCGTCCCTTCGGTAAGAAGGCGGATGCCTCCGGTACTGCGATTGACTTCGAGCAGGTCCACGAGCACTTAATTGCTCCCGCGCTCAAGGACGCCGGGCTCGGCGGGGGAACAACTGGCGAGATCATCGACGCGGGCAATGTCCGCGAAGACATGTTCTCCCTCATTATCCAGGCCGATCTGGTCGTCTGCGATATCACCGTACACAACGCTAACGTTTTCTATGAGCTTGGCATCAGGCACGCGTTGCGGAAGCGGCGCACCGTGCTGATCAAAGGTGGTCCCGTATCAGATACGACGCCATTCGATGTGCTGACCGACCGGTATGTACGTTACAATATTGGCGATGCGGCCGCGGCGCGCATTGCCCTAGCGTCCGCAATCAGAGCGACCCTGGTAAGTGACCGTGAGACTGATAGTCCTGTGTTCAAGATGCTCCCGGCTCTGCGCGAAATCGATCCGGCGACTGTGCAGGCGATTCCAACCGATTTCACCGAGGAGGTGGGGCGCGCTCGTGTAGCGAAATCCGCAGGCTGGTTACGCCTGCTGGCGTCAGAGTTGGAAGGCCAACGTTTTCAGTGGCCGGCGCTGCGGCTGGTGGGAAAGGCGCAGTGGGATCTGACAGACTACGAGGGCGCGCAGGAGACCTGGGAGCGAATTCGCGCCAACGATCCCGATGATATCGCTGCTAATCTCGCCCTCGGGAACATTTACGAGCGGCTATATCGAAAGACGCAGAAGGCCGAACTGTTAGAGGCGTCGAACCAAGCTATTGTCCGCGTCCGAAACAGTGAGAAAACTTCGGCTGACCAGCATGTCGAGGCTCTCACCTTGGAGGGACGCAACGAGAAGACGCTGTGGCGGCTGGAGTGGGATAAATTGGACGACTTTGCCAAGCGGCGGAGTGCGGCCACCAATCGGACACTGCGCAAACCCTATGAGGCTTACCGAAAGGCCTACCTTTTCGATCTGAATCACTACTGGTCGGGGCTCGCGGCACTCCAACAAGGGACGATAACGCTGGAGCTTTCGAAAGAGGAGACGTGGCAGGACACGTTCGATAACGTTGACCAAGCGGTGGCCTATCGGGCCGAACTGAAGCGACAGGTTGAAGCGCTTCACCCCATCGTATCTCAGGCTATCGAGGCGGCGCTCGCTCGTATGTCCAGCAACGACCAGAACCGCGTGTGGGCCGAAATCAGCGCTGCGGACCTTATGTTTCTATTTGAGGAGCGCCCAAGCCGGGTGATCGAAGCCTACAGAGAAGCGGTTCCAAAAAATGGGTTCTTCGCCTGGAATGCCGCGAGAGGACAGTTGGAGCTCTTTACAAAGCTTGGTTACAAGGTCGAGCTCGCAAACAAGGTCATTTCGACGATCGATACGCTCATCGTACGGCCCGAGGTTGACGACATTGGCGAACTGCACATGGTCATTTTTGCTGGCCATCGCATCGACGAAGCTGGCCGCGCCGTCCGCCGGTTCCCCCGCGATCGCGAAGCTCAGGCGCGCAATCTGATCCGCGAAGCGTTATCGAAGGCGAAAAACGGGTGGAGGCGCATTGAGGTTTTGGCGTCCGCAGCTCCCGGGGGCGACATACTCTGCCATGAAGTTTGCTCGGAGCTCGGGATTGACAGCATTGTGTGCCTGCCGATGCCCAAGGACGTCTATGCCCGTTTGGTCTTCGGCGATTCCGATTACTGGCGCTCGCGCTACCTTGAACTGATAGGCCGGCGCCCGCTTCTCCAGCTCAGCAATCGGGAAGGGTTGCCGCGATGGCTCGAAGGCAGCGGCATCGATCCTTGGGAACGCGGAAATAGCTGGGTGCTTGAAATGGCTCAGACGCGCGGCGCCAAAAAAATCACTTTGATTGCACTGTGGGACGGCAAGACCAGAGGCGACGCGCCGGGTGGTACCGCACAAATGGTGCAGATAGCGCGGGAAGCGGGAACGGTTGATATTGTCCGCATCGATGCCGATCAACTTCTGACCTGACCCGGTGCAACGCGGCTCGCAGATTGCAGCATGCTTTCCACCGGCTAAGGATGACCGGCAAAGTAGAGTCTCTCCAGATATTTGGGCGTGCCTGGCTGGTAATAGCGAGCTTTCCACGAGTCGTTCGGGACGAGGAAGGATCGTGCGCTCTCCGGACTGGTCGCAGCTCGCGCATGTGCAAGTTCACGAAACTGGAAGTGGTTAAAGAGGCGCATGAACTCTGACAAATAAATGTCCGCGACTCGCCTGTCCCCTCGGATCACCAACATATTTTCATCGTTCTTGCGTGTCGATGCGTCGCTGAAATTCGCGGAACCAGTGATCAACAGGGGGTCCTCCCCTAGCGGATCAATAATCATGTATTTCGTATGAATGTATTTGACATGAGTGTTCAACCCACTGAGGTGCTCTTCCATCCATCGTTCGAACTCGTTTTGAGGCAGGATATTGGCAACCGCCACCTCGTTGAGGGGAGATCCGTTCAGGCGGTCCATGTCCCTATCTGCGCTTTCCAACAGAACGTAACGAACATAAGGCTTAGGATTCTCGAGGACTTCTTCAAAAAGGTCGTTGACACCAAACGCGGCGGTGAGAAAGACCGCAGTGTTGGCCTTATCCATTAGGCGCGCATACCATCTCAACAGGTCCAGATTAGACCGCGGACTAAACGCCGTTCCTGTCCCCGTCGCAGGAAGTCCATCGGGGATGGGGAAAATCTCCTCGTTCCAAGGCCGGATATCTTTCATTTCCGGATCCTTATGCAATTCCTCCCAATAATTGAAGTAGGCGGCGGCGACATACTTGTTTCTCACAATGTGACCGCAGTTCGAGTGCCCGAAAATGCCTCCGTCCGTGAAGTTCGTCGATCCCGTCCAGACCTCGACGGGCTCTCCATTGTGGAGCAGGACAATGAACTTGTTATGAGAAATAGCACTGGGACTTTGGGTTCGCGGAATCACGAGATCCTCAATTTTGGCTTTGCGAATTGCCTCCCAATTGGCGTCAGCCGGTCCGTTTGTTTTTACCCGCGCGTCGAAAACGATCTTCACATCCGCTTCTGAGTCCGCAGCCTCTCTGAGCGCGTTCAGCACAGCTCCTTGCTGGAGTTCATAAGCGGCGACACGAAGGCCCCAATCGGGGCCGTTGGCTTTGTGGATGAAATCGAGCATTGCTCGAAAGAGACCGCGCGACAGCCACCGGAACGCCACACGATCGGGGACGTCAGATGGGCGGCGATCGCCAAATTTTCTGACATAGGCCTGCGAGCCGGCAACGCCGCGGTTGAAGTAGACCGCGTGCTGCCCTTCATCCTCCTTCTCCGTCGCAATTCGTATCTCGACAGTTTCAGATGCGTGCAACGCCCCGGGCTCACCCCGCATCGCTACGACCCTGTAGGTGTACTCGTGACCGTAGCGTGTCGTGAAATCGCCCCAAAAAAATCCCTGGATCGGGTGGTGCTCGGTCGAGACCATGCCTTCTTCTACGGGCACGTCGGGAAACACCTTGAGCGCGTGCAACCATGTACGTGAGTTGCCGTGGCCATGCTCGATCCGCTCAATCCCAAAGCCGAGCACGCCTTCGCTGGCAGCCTCCTCCATGTCGATGCCAAGCAGCACAACGTAGGCGCCAGCAATTGCATGCGCCGAAAGTGGACCAGTCTTGTTGTAGGCTCGCATTTTTCAGTTTCCGACCTACTCGGGCTGATTAACCCCCTCGAGTTGGGCCCCAGCTGTGGTTCCTCGATCGAGCTTCCAGAGCAGCCAATCGTCATTGGGCCCGAATTTTTGTTGATGGCGGTCCCATTTCAGAGGAAGCTGTCGGTTCAAGCTTTCTAGGAAAGGCAGGAGCGGTTTACGTGGTGGGTCTGCATCTTCGCGATCGTCCATCTCGACGCGTTGCCACTTGAAGCGGTCCCTGTACTGCGCGAAACCGAAACCATCAAAGAAGTGCTCGCCACCGATTAGCGGCATGTACCAAAGGCTCGGAGAACCGTCCGGGTTTTCTTTGATCGGAATCTGCACTTCGAGGTCCTTAAGCATCCTAGAACCTTCGCTATCGCCCTTTTTTGCCAGATGGTCCTGCAAGCGGGCGAGCGCTGGAAACTTTACTGGTGGACTGACGAACAGCACGGGCTTCCGCTCGGATCGACAAAGGATGATCTCGTGCGGCGTCCCAACGCTATAGACGTTGGTCGGGACGTACGCGACGATGAAGTCGCTTGTATCAACCATGCGTAGGTCCATGTGCAGCGCGGGCCAGAAATGGTCAACGCAGCTGGCCCGGGCATTCGCACCCTTCTCCGAGGGGTCAAAACTCCATTGGGCCCGAACCTTGGCGGTTGTTTCATCCTCTCGTCCATACTCCTTCACGCCCTGTATCTCCGGCTTGAACCAAGGATCGAACACAGTGACTCCGAACTCCTGAAGAAATTCGCTGACGCGGTTGCGCCAGCCGAACCTTTTCTCAGCCTCTCGCGACGCGACGAAATCCATTGGACCTGAAAGATATACGCGCGCGTTGCGCAGCAAATTTGGTTTCCCCATTTTTCCCATCGATGTCACTCCCCTCGGTTTTTCCGATCCTCGGTGTCCGATTGCCACGCTGCAGTTATCCGCGGGGGAATTGCAGGTTAACGAAGTCTGTTTGAGCATTCAGCGAAAGCCCCGCGTACGGCTCAAGCAAGTTTGCCGGTACGCGCAGGCGGCGAGCCGCCGACGCGTGCACAAGATTTGCCACAGCCTCGAGATGGTGCACCGGGCCTGTGGCGATCCCCGTCGGCGAATGGTCCCACCAAACCACCCAATCGCTGGTCGCGGAGAAGATGGCGGCATCGAGTGACCGTGGGTCCGCCTGCACCCGTCGGGCGGCCTTCGCCACGCCCGCCAGAAAGGCGTCGGACCCTTCGTCAGCCTTCCGGGTTCCAACGAACAGGCGGCAATAGCCGGTCTGCCAATCAATGGATCGCTCGAAGAGGTGATAGGGCTGGTCAGGCGTGATCTCGTCTGCCGCGAGCAATTTAGGGAACCCGCTTCGGCTGGCAGGCATATCGAAAACTAACTCATGTAGCTCGCTATATGCTCGGCCGCCGACGCGCCGTTTCGCTTCGTCGTAGCATTGCTGTGTGCGGTAGAAGACCAGGGCGACCTCGTCCGGGATCGTGCTTTCGTTCGACTCCGGTAGGACGGCGGGGAGGTAGGCCGTTAATCCATATTGGCGTTGCATTTGGACTGTAAACGGCATGAAGAGCTGTCCGAGGCGCTCGACGAATATGTCCCGCCGAACGCCGGCTTTCTTGCGGCCTCGGAAGACCCGAACCGAATCCGCAGATACGGGCTGCGGTGCGCAGCGGTTGCGATCAGCAACCTGGGACTTCGTGTCGTCCGCAGTGCCAATAAGGTGTCGCCAGCCGCGCACCAGCAACTTATTCAATGTCTCCAGCGCATCCTGAGACTTTGCAGCCTCGCCTCCGCTCGCAACTAAGTTCGTGGTGAACGTTTCCAGCTCGCGGGCAAGACCCTCGTGCAACTCGCCCATTCGGCTGAACAGAAATCCGCCCTGAATGATCGCGTGCATGCGCCGCACTCCGAACTCGGTCGGTTCGTTTTCGGCTGCCAGCCGTGGGTCCTGGTCGAACTGGGCGGTGACGGCTATTTTTGTGGCGGTGCTCGACGTGCTGAAAATGCCAAACACGCGTCGTCGTGCCAGATCGAAAGCTTGCGCCGCGGTGATGCCCCCCGACCACAGGATCCTGACTCCCAACAACTCGCCATAGTCGCGAAGTGCTTCGATCTGATCGGGAGTGAGCACTCCGTCAGGGCTATCGCTTCCGTGCACCAGCCTGCGCGGGTTCACGCGGTCCGGGGCGTCGAATAGAACGGTTGTCGCCCCAGCTCCTCGGGCGGCCTTCAGCCATCGACGTGCCGCCACTTCGCATTGCTCCACGTCGAATACTTCTGTAGCGGTTACCAGGGGCGTATCCACATAGAACGCCGGGATTGCCGTCCAGCCGCTCGTCCATCGAGTTATTAGCTCGATCACCTGCGCTTGCTCTTCGAGCGTCAGGGGAAGGAGACCGTATTTGCCGGCATCAAACCCGTTGGCTCGAGCCGCTTCCAGTCCCGTCCAGATAGTCCGCGCTGCTGAGTTCACGTCCACTTGGTAACGCGGCCTCAAGCGCACACCGCGCGCGGTCGCGAACTTTAGCAACCGGTTCGATGCCGGAACGCTGAGGACATTGAGCAGCCCTTGAGCGCCCCACCGTCGGCGGGCGTAAGGGAGTTGGGCGCCGTCAATCGCGACCTCCGGAATTCCGAGGTCGGCGGCTGCGGCGATAATGGCCTCGCTTTGCTCTAACTGGGCGTCGGTGGCGATCTCCTCCTTGAAGGAGACAAGAACTGATAGCTGGTGGGTATCGGGAGGGCCGATCTCGCCTTTTTTTCGGGCCTCATCCAATTTCCCCGCGAGGGCAGCGAGCCGCGTGCAGTCCGGCCCTGGGTCGATCTGCAGCCGGACCGTCAGAGGTCGCGGTTGGCGGTCGGGGGTATCGAGGAATTGATGAAACGCAGCGATGACAGCTTCGGCGGACTTCTCCAGTGCCGGGAACTCAGGCAATTGCCCGGTCAGCCGGACGTTGATGCGCGTGCCGACGTTGGTCGTCAGGAGAAGCTGTCCTGCAGCCCCGGCCGAGAGCGCACCATATTCGGGCGGGCCAATGGGAACCTCGCCGGCGCTGGTCATCCGTTCCCCATCAAGGATGACACCAAGTCGAAAGGGGCTTGAAGCGCCCGCGGCCGCTTTCGCCGACGAGAGCGCCGCATCTAGGATGACCGCGCCAGCGCTTCCTTCATCACTGACGGCGAACAGTGGCCCGTACTGATCACTATCGTATTCTGCCAGAAGCGCCTTCAACCTCGGCCGTTGAGATTCTAACATTGCTGCTGTCATCGTCCACCTTGCTATCGGTTGAGGCCGCGTCAACCAGAGGAGGTGTCATTACACCGGCACAAATAGTGACATTTGATTCAACCAGAACGCCGCATTGCCGCAAGCCCTTTGCAGCTTGATGCGATCGGCACAAAATCCGAAGGCGTCTCTGTATTTAGGAGGATTTTAGTCGATCTGGAAAGATACCAAGGTGACCAAATGGAAAAAGCAGAAAAATTCGTGCGTCTAAAGAGATTGCTGACTCAAATCGCGCCGGGAAATGCCATCGAGGCAGTATCGCGGCTTGGCGCCGAAGCAATCGACCGCGGCGAGGGATTCGAAAGCTTGGGGCCCGGCAATGCCGCCGCAGCCGAATCGGGACTGCAAAAACTAGCAGAGGATCGCGTCCAGGAAATTACGCCGAGCGAAATGTTCGGCTTGGAAGCAATCGTGCTTCCAAGAAATCGGCCGGTGGTATTTGTCCGCGGCGAGTCGTACGACGATTTTGACGGCCCATGGGTTAGCCTCAATGACGACGTTATCAAAAGGCGGATTGCTTTACTTCTTCCTCTGATAGGGCGTGTTGAAGTGCCGAGTTCTCCGATATTGCCGTACGCGGGAACAGGATTTGTGGTAGGCCGGGGCCTGATTGCAACGAATCGGCATGTTGCCCAGCTATTCTCTCAAGGTCTCGGGCTCACCATTCGCTACCGCGCCGGTGACGCGGCGATCGATTTCAAACGACAGATCGATGCCCCCGACGACGACCGCACCGCCTATTTGTCTGT
>JBARNC010000343.1:0-3311 GCA_049802775.1 Pseudolabrys sp.
CCGTAAGGCCACAACTTATGCAAGCTTTAAAGGCTAGCACTTTGCGACCCCAATGTCCGCTTTGCAACCGGCTATCATAAGCGGACATTTTGCGATGCTGGAGCGATGTCCGCTTTACCCCCAATAGCGGACATTTAGGCCCCAGGCGCTATAAAGGCAGTCAAAGCAGGTTAGTAGTACGCTTTCCGTTTGCGGGTGCGTGAAGCTGGCCCTGGATTGTAGAATTGATTGGGCTCGCAAAAGCCGCCGATGCCGCTGACCGTCGTCATGCATTGCTGCCAGGTGAAAAAGCCGCAATTGGTGCCGCCGCCCGGGGCCGCATAGACGGCGTACCACCGAGTATTATCGATGGGCAAGGCGCTGGCGGGCACTTGCACCAACACTACCGTCGACAGCACGAGTGTCGCGAACACGATGGTTCCGGGACGCATCGCGAATTCTCCTTTGATGATTGTGCGGCCGAAAACAAACCAAGGCTTATTCGATGAAGGCAAATTTTCGGACTAACAAGTACCGGCCTCGCAGATAATCGATCGCCGATTGCACCTATAGACGAATATCACTCGTTCGCTAAAAAAGCTGCGCTCAACGAGCCTCGACCGCACATATAGCGCACGCCTCGGGTATTCGCCCCAGCAAAGGCCCTGCGCAAAATCGGAAGCCTCTTGCTGACAATTCGAACCGGCTGTCCAGCACCAAGCAGCGATTTCAATGTGGCGTGGGCTGGCTGATAAGACCTCGATTTGCCCTGCCTCCGCAGCGCCGCCCCCAGCCAGGACCGCAAGAGCGAAAATAGCAATGCGCATGGTATTACTCCCGTGCAAAATTATATTTGCCAACCGTCTTTTATCATCGCTTTGCGAGGTAAACACGTCCAGATGGCAAAAGACATGCGGCAACGCATTTATTTAGCCGTGTTTATGCTGCTCACGTACAGTACAATGTCCGCTTTGGGTCATTAGCGGACATTGCGACACGTCCGCGCTAAGTCCGCATATCCTTCAGGGCAGACGTTCAAAAGGTAAGCAGCGGCCATTTCACGTTATTCAGGTTGAAAGCCTTTCGACTTGAACACGGGAGCAGCGATCGTTCCTTTAAGAAACTGGATGAACGACTTCGCCGCCTCAGGTGCATTAGTGCTGGCCCCGATTCCGGCAGTGAAAACTGTCGTGCTTGCGAACTCCCCTGGCAGCGGGCCTACCATTTGCGCGCCCGCTACGGGCACGATCTCCGAAGCTTGCCCGACGCCAATCTCGGCTTCGCCCCCTGGCGACGACATCGGCGGACTGGGCCCCTGGCACCAGAATGGTTTTCGGCTTCAACTGCTCAGCGATTCCAAGTCGGTCTACGACGCCCGCAAAATAGACACCGCTCGCGCCGCCTTTTGCCGCGTCTGCATAGACAATAGATTTGGCAGCGAGCAGCGAACGCTTAAGCGCGTCGACCGAGCTGATGTCCGGTTTCGGCGTACCTGCACGTACCGCCAGTGCGACCGGCGTACCCGTAACATTTGCGATGCTGCCGGGCGCAAACTTATCTTGCTTCTGAAGTTCCTCCATTACGGGCCGCGATAGAATAATCACATCGGCGGTTTCGCCTGCGATAATACGCTTTTTGATATCGGCGATCAGGCTATAGCCGATTTTGAGCTTGTTTCCGGTTGCGCGCTCGTATTGCGGAGCAAGTTCGTCCAGCGCCGAGGTCAGCGCCACCGAAGTTAGCACTTTGATTTCGGCCGCGTCCGCAACGGCTCCTTCAAGCTGCGATCGAAGAAAATAGCAATCCTCCCGCCACCGCCATCGCAAGTCTTGTCGCACATAATGTCCCAGTCATGGTCATTCTCTCCCGTGAGGTAGACTTTATCGGCAGGCGTTGAGGGAGAGGGTAGCGGGTTGAATTCTGATCCGACAATAACGGTACGCACCTCTGACGTGAAGTTCGAAACGGGTCATTAGCAGACATGGCGACAAGTCTGTGCGATGTCCGCTTTACCCCCGGAAGCGGACATTGGGCGGCACCTCTTCGATGTCCGCTTTGTGCCAATAGCGGACATCGGAACAAACTTAGCCCTGTGGCTATTCGATCACCTCGTCGGCGCGTGTGAGCACGGACGGCGGCACGGTGAGACCAAGTGCCTTGGCGGTCTTGAGATTGATTACCAGCTCGTATTTGGTCGGCGCTTGCACCGGCAAGTCGTCAGGCTTTTCACCTTTAAGAATACGATCGACGTAACCGGCGGCTCCGCGCCATGGCTCCATCCGATCGGGCCCGTATGACATCAGCCCCCCACCGGCGACACGAAAGCGGACAAACGCGGCGCGAGAGGCAGACATAATGACCTTCGCAATAATGAAAGTGCCTCGGCGGCGGCGATTAGGACCGGGCAGCTAGGTCGACAAGCTCTTGAATCTCTCCCATCCGGTCCTGCACCAGCCAGTGGGTTAGATCGCCACTCGAAACAACGGCAAGCACCTTGCCGTTATTCACAATTGGCAGGTGTCGGAATCGCCGTTTGGTGATCAATTCCATCGCGTCGCCAACCGTCGTCGTCGGAGGAATGCAGTATGGGTCCTTTGTCATCACCTCGGAGACTTTCGTCTTGCCTGGATCAAGACCACCAGCAAGGACTTTGTTCAGCGCATCCCGCTCCGTGAAGATGCCTATGAGCCGTTTGCCATCCATAACGATCAGGGCACCGATTTTACTGGCGGTCATCGAGCGAACACACTCAGTGATTGAGGTATCGGGTCCAACTGAGTGTATCGCTTCGCTCTCATCAAATATTTTGTTCATTGGAGTCTGACGCTTGTCTCGTGATCTCATGAAGTAAACGCCGGCAATGACGATGATCACGAATGCAATGAGCAAATACATTTGAATTTGACCCATAAGAGTCGACAATAGCTCTTCCTGCGTAGCCGCAAGTGATGCGGAGGAAAGCAGTGCGAGACCGATTCCGGAGCCCGATCTGTAAAGAAGCCTTCTCATCGCTGTTGCTCTAAACTGGAAGCTAGAGCAAAGTCTTTGACTTGGATCAGACAGCAGCATTGTCTTTTTTTGGTCTTATATATTGCCACGTGCACTCCGCATGTTCGCGCGATGTCTGCTTTACCCCCGAAAGCGGACATTCACGAAATGACGTGTGCGCAGAAAGAAACAGACTGAAAATTTAGAAAGACAACTAAGATGAGCGTCGGGAACGGCCGAATTGGGGTCTTGCCTAACTGATGCGACCCGCGAAGGCCGCTCCCGGCGTTCCGTTCGTAAATTCGCCGCTACGCCAGCGCCCGAACGTTTGCGCTAGCGGTTGT
>JBARNC010000344.1:0-6904 GCA_049802775.1 Pseudolabrys sp.
TTGCTCGACCGAGGCCGAGGCGATCTTGCAAAATTTGATCGCTGTCGGGACATCAGACTGGGCGATCTCAGGCATGCCTTTGACATCGGCCGGCTTGTCGGGATCGGAGGGATCAGCGGCGATCCGATCGCACAGCACGAGATCGGCCGATTGAGCGTATGCAGAGAAAGGAAAAGAGACGACGGCCAGCGACACCAAACCTACGCTGTAGCCATAGGTGATCGAAACTGCAACAGATTGTCTTATCATGACTCCACGTCGCCAGTCGCACAGGTTGCTTCGACAAAACGATTTTAGAACTGCGAACCTGCCCCAGCAAGCGGCGCTCAAATGATCGCGTGGCGGATCTTGGCGGAAACCCATTCACTGACGATCACGGTGCCGATGATAACGAGCAGGATCAGCGAGACCTGCGTCCAGTAAAGTTGCGTGATCGCAGCGTTGAGCTCGAGCCCGATTCCACCGGCGCCCACAAGCCCCAGAACCGTCGACTCGCGAATATTGATGTCCCAGCGAAACACCGAGATGCCGGCAAAGGCGGGCAGCACCTGCGGCACAATCCCGTACGCCGTCACCTGTGCGCCGGACGCGCCGGTCGAGCGCACGGCCTCGACTTGTCCTTCGTCGATTTCCTCGATCGCCTCGTAAAGGAGCTTTGCGCAGAAGCCGATCGAGCGCAGCGCAATCGCTATAATGCCCGCGAACACACCGGGGCCGATGATCGTGACCAGCATCAAGGCCCAGATCAGCGCATTGATCGAGCGCGACGAAACGATAACGAACAGCGCGATCGGCCGAACTACGGCGACGCTCGGCGTGGTGTTGCGCGCGGCGCAATACGCAACCGGGATCGCGAGCAGCACGGCGATTAGCGTGCCGACGGTGGCGATATTGATCGTGTCCCAGATCGGCCGGCCGAGCACACGGATATACCCCCAGTCCGGCGGCACCATGCGCACGGCGAGGTCGCCTGCCTGCTGCGGCGCGTCCCACACAAAGGCCCAGATCGTCTTGTCGGAAATTAGCTGAAAACAGCCGACGAACACCGCGGCGGCGATCAGCCAGGCAGTCCAGATCAGCAATTGGATCCGCATTTCGCGGCGCCGCCAGGTTCGTGCCCGGGCCGGAATCGTGGTCATCACTGCACCCAGCGTCGCAAGTAACCGGAGCCGTATTCGCACAGCATCACGATCGCGATGATCACGATGATGATGGCTGCTGCGGAGCTGAACTCGTAGCGATCGAAGGCGGTGTTGAGCGTGGCGCCGATTCCTCCGCCGCCGACGATGCCGATTACCGCCGATTCACGGAAATTGATGTCGAAGCGATAGAGGCCGAGCCCGATCATGCGCGGCATCACTTGCGGCTGCACTCCATAATTTATCCATTGCAGCCAGCTCGCACCCGATGCCCGCACAGCTTCCGCCTGTGCCGCGTCCATGTCCTCGATGTCCTCGGCAAGCAGCTTGCCGTAGAAGCCGATGGTGGCGAAGGAGAGCGTGACGAACCCGGCAAATGGCCCGAAGCCGAAAAGCTTGACGAAAAAGATCGCGAGGATGATTTCCTGGAAGCTGCGCGACACCGCCAGCACCGCGCGGCAGAAATAATAGACCGGCGCCGGCGCAATGTTTTTTGCAGCGCCGATACCGACCGGAATTGAGAGAGCAATCCCGACCACGGTCGATACGACCGTCATCCAAAGGCTTTCCGCGATGCCTTCTGCTATCTCATCCCAGCGGCTGAGGAAATCGGGCGGGAAAAATGCCGACACGAAGGCGGCGCCGCGCGGCAGCCCTTCCCACACGCGCGTCCAGTTCACTGGCGTCGTCTGAAACACCAGCGCGAGATAGACCGCAGCTCCGATCGCAAGCGTCCAGCGGAGCCAGGCCGATTTGATCAGCGGCGGTTTTTTCCAGCGGCGGGGCGCGACAGTGGCGATAGTCATCTGGTTTACGTCAGCCCCGCCAAGCGATCGCGATCCAGACGGGGCGGTTCGAACGGCACCACATTGTCGTCATCCGCCTCCCCCGCTTGCTCGTCGACCTTGCGGATCGTCGCCGACCAATCCTCCTCGCCATAGATGGATGTGAGCACAGCCGGGGTAAGTTTGTCGGGCGGGCCGTCATAGACGATCCCGCCGAGACGCAGGCCGACAATGCGCTCGGCGAACATCTGCGCCAGCATGACGTCATGGATGTTGATGATTGCCGACAGCTTGCGCTCTTCGCATAGCTCCTTGATCAGTCGCATGATTTGCCGCGAAGTTTTCGGATCAAGCGAGGCGGTCGGCTCATCCACCAGGAGCAGCTCGGGATTTTGGATCAACGCGCGGCAGATGCCGACACGCTGGCGCTGACCGCCGGAGAGCTCGTCGGCGCGCTTGTCGGCCATGTGATCGAGACCGACGCGCTCGAGCAGGCGGAAGGCCTCATCAATATCGGATTGCGGAAAGCGGCGCAGCCAGCTTTGCCAGAAGCCGACATAGCCGAGCCGGCCGGTCAGAACGTTTTCCATCACCGAAAGCCGTTCGACCAGGGCATATTCCTGAAAAATCATGCCCATGCGGCGGCGCGCACGACGCAGTTCGGTGGTGCCAAGCCTGACGATATCGACGTCGTTCAGCGCAATCGAGCCTGATGTCGGCTCGACCAGGCGGTTGATGCAACGGATCACTGTTGACTTGCCGGCGCCGGAAGGACCGATCAGCGCCATCACCTGCCCGTCGGGCACGATGATATCGATGCCGTTGAGCGCAAGATCGCCGGTGCGGTAGCGCTTGGTCAGACCCTTGATGCGCAGCATTCGAGCCCCGCTGGCCGCGCCTTGTTACTTGCAGGCGTATTTGACGCCACTCGCTGCGTCGATCTTGCGAATGACGCTCCAATCTTTCTGGTAGGTGATCGGCGTAAACTTGTCCTGACCCTTGAACTCGGCCTGGAGCGAGGAGCCTTCCCAAGCGAAGGAGAAAAAGGCTTCCTTGATCTTCGCCTGCAGCGCCGGATCAAGATTGTGCGCGAAGCCATAACCGGTAGTGGGGAAAGTTTCTGACTTGTAGATGGTCCGTATCTTGGCCTTGTCCACGACATTGCGTTCAAACATGCGGAACATCACTTCGTTGGCGATCGCAGCCGCGTCGTAGTCCTTGTTGGCCACGCCGAGGACCGAGTTGTCGTGCTTGCCGGAGAACACTGGCTCATAATCGCGCTTCGCTATCAAATTAAATTCCGATTCCAGCAGCGCCGACGGCGCCTTGAAGCCGGAATTCGATGTCGGCGCAGTGAAGGCAAGTTTCTTGCCTTTGATGTCTGCCGGCGTCTTGATTGCGCTGTCGGCTGGAACGATGATTTCCATTTCGTAGCCGAAAGTACCGTCCTTGCCGGCCATGATGGCGAAGGGCACGAACCCCGCACAATTCACTGCGATCGGATTGGAACCGGTATTGAAGCCCGCGACATGCAGTCGGCCGGAGCGCATCGCTTCGATCTCGGCTGCGTTTGACTGCACGGGGAAGAAGACGACCTTTTTGCCGGTGACCTTTTCCATATGCTTGATGAAGCCGTCCCAGACTTTGGAGTAGACCGCCGGATCCTCAACAGGGGTATAGGCGAAGATCAGCGTCGGCGGGTTGACGAGCTGTTTTGGATCGCTCGGCGTGTCGGCCACCAGGTCGCCATCGCGATCGCAATAGGCCTTGTCAAGATCGCCACGCGGGCAATCCTGCGCGCGGGAGGTGGCTACCAGACCGCCGCTCATGATGAGGGCAATTAAGGCAACCGCAATGAGGTTGATCCGCCGCGCCATGGTTGTTCCCCCTGTGGTGCCGCGCTACGGCGGCTTCGATTGGGGAAGCTTAGCCCAGTATTGGGGGAAGCGAAATTGCGCCTCGAAATGCCAATGGCGGAACAGTGCCCACGCGACATAGCTGATGTCATGGCCTAGAAAGACTGAGCCCTGTCTCCTGAGCGCACGCCCGCATCAAGGTGTAGGCAATACGCACGTGAGAGAATGGTCGAAGGGTCCTTGACCGGACAAACAATTAAACCAGCTCGTCGCCAGCACGACCCGATACCCGCTTTGCAATCAAGTCAGTCTGTGAAGGCCGGCCTGCGCGCTGGCGCAATGCCATGTCCGCTATTCCCCCGAAAGCGGACATTGGTCAGCGCCTTTTGCGGCAATCCTGGCGCTGCAAGTTTGATCCTTGGATGCTCAGGATCGCCCTCAACCAGCAATAAGATTATCCAGAAAGGACTGGCTTTTTCCCGCGGTCAGAGCGGTACTGTGTCCAGTTCCGGGCGCTGGCTGCGCTTCGGGATCCTGCCCCGCCGGCTTCTTCGCTGAGGTGGGGCTTCGGTGGTGGCGGCGATGGCCGCCGCGGCCAATGCTGCATCCACCGATGCATAACAGCCGGTGAGTAGATAAGTCACGCCAACAGTGGTGGCGCATACCACGGCCATGTCTACGCCAGCAGAGGCGGAGATCGGATGAGCAAACCGAACCGGGAACCGGCCAAGATCGGCAAAGTCGACGTTGAGTTATTCGCCCACAATTTGGCGCGTCTGATCGAGGAAGGCGGCAAAGCGCTCTCGGCCTATTTGAAGCCCCGCGAGGAGGGCAAGTTCGACGACGGGATCTCCCATCAGGTCACCGAGGCGATCATCAAGTCGCTTGGCGAGGTGGCGGAATATTGGCTGGCCGATCCCAAACGCGCGGTCGAAATGCAAGCGAGCCTCGGCCGCGCCTATCTCGATCTGTGGGCGAGTGCGGTCAAGCGCATGACCGGCGAACCGGTCGAACCGGTCGCCACTCCCGACCCCAAAGATCGGCGCTTCACCGATCCCGAATGGTCATCGAACCAATACTTCGATTTTCTCAAGCAGGCCTACTTGGTTACGACCCACTGGGCCGACCACCTGGTGAACCATGCCGCAGGCCTCGATCCGCACGCGCGGCAGAAGGCGGAGTTTTATGTCCGGCAAATCGTCAACGCGATATCGCCGTCCAATTTCGTGCTGACCAATCCTGAACTGTTACGCGCGACGCTGTCATCCAATGCCGAAAATCTCGTGCGCGGGATGCACATGCTCAGCGAGGACATTAAGGCCGGGCAAGGTCACCTTAAGATTCGACAAACCGATTTCAGCCAGTTCGAACTCGGCCGCAACCTGGCGGTCACGTCGGGCAAAGTGATTTTTCAGAACGATCTCATTCAACTCCTCCAATACGAGCCGAAAACACCGACGGTACTCAAACGCCCCCTGCTGATCGTCCCGCCCTGGATCAATAAATATTACATTCTCGATCTCACGCCGGAGAAATCTTTCATCAAGTGGTGCGTCAATCAGGGACTCACCGTGTTTGTCATCTCCTGGGTCAATCCCGATGTGAAATTGGCGATGAAATCCTTCGAGGACTACATGCACGAAGGCCCGCTCGCCGCGATCGAAGTGGTTGAGAAGCTGACGGGAGAAAAACAGATCAACGTGATCGGCTACTGCGTCGGTGGCACGCTGTTGGCTCTCACGCTCGCTTTTCTGGCAGCAAAGAAAAAGAATCAAGTGCTGTCGGCGACGTTCTTCGCCTCGCAGGTCGACTTCACCTTTGCCGGCGATCTCAAGGTTTTCATCGATGATGAACAGGTCTCTATGCTGGAGCGCAAGATGCAGGAGCACGGCTTCCTCGACGCCTCGAAGATGGCCACCGTGTTCAACATGCTGCGCTCGAACGACTTGATCTGGCCCTACGTCATCAACA
Source organism: Pseudolabrys sp. (assembly GCA_049802775.1). GTDB lineage: Bacteria > Pseudomonadota > Alphaproteobacteria > Rhizobiales > Xanthobacteraceae > Pseudolabrys. Next base: position 5,752 of record JBARNC010000344.1, read on the forward strand.
ATTATCTCAAGGGCACCAAGCCGCACGCGTTCGACATTCTTTACTGGAATGCCGATTCAACGCGCATGCCGGCGGCCAACCACTCTTTCTACCTGCGCAACTTTTACCTCGACAACAAGTTCGCACAGGGCGATTTGACGCTGGACGACCTCCAACTCGACCTGCGCAAGGTCAAGATTCCGATCTACAATCTCGCTACCCAAGAGGATCACATCACGCCGGCCAAATCAGTGCTGCACGGTTCGAAGTATTTCGGCGGGCCGACGAAGTTCGTGCTCGCCGGGTCCGGCCATATCGCCGGCGTGATCAATCCGCCCGATCTGCATAAATATCGTTACTGGACCGGCCCTGAACCAACCGGCTCGGATGTTGATAAATGGTTGGCTAGGGCCACCGAACATGCGGGATCCTGGTGGCCGGACTGGTTGGACTGGCTCAGGGCTCAGGATTCGGAGACGGTACCTGCGCGCGCCGTCGGCAGTGGCCAATTCAAGCCGATCGAGGACGCTCCCGGCTCGTATGTGAAGATCAGGAGTTAAGCGCCGCTACGTGGATCAAGAAACAGCGATCGCTGTTCGCGAGCCGGACCCGGCCCTGAACCCTACGCCGCAGAACGATCACCTGATGTCGAAGTGCCGCATTCTCTGCCTCAAGCCGGCTCTTCGACTTGAATGGTGAGGCCAAAATCGCCAAGAGGAAGCAGAACAGTGAGAACATTATCAGCTGACGTTAGGTGATTCCGTCAGCTAATCAATGCGGATAAAGTTTTCGGTACACACAGGGGCAGCTCCCGATAATCGCGTCTGTATAAGATTGCTCACATCATCCAAAATCTGAAAACGGGCCACTGCTAGAGTCATCAAAAGTGGCCAGTACCAGATTTTGCCTGTCCCATAACGAATGACGCTACGCCAAAGCAGATTGCGGCCGTCAAACTGATTGACAGTATGGGAAGCCACGTCTGGATATAGAGCCACATCTGACGGTTCTCTTGGACGTCACTTCGCGGCCGATGTCTGCATGGCGATTATTTTGCTGAGCGCGTCTGCACATGCATCCGCGACTGCCGAATTCGGCGATGTCGAGCCTGGAGGTGTCGCGAAGCCGCTGTCCCTGATGTAGCCATCGCGGCGCCACGCGTCGACCTTCGTGA
>JBARNC010000345.1:0-4060 GCA_049802775.1 Pseudolabrys sp.
ACTAATCCAGCGGGCGCCAATAGACACGCGATCGTCTAGCGGGAACACCGCACTCAACAAATTATAAATAGCAAAGCGCAGCGCTCGCTGCGCCGCAGGATCGCCCTCGATCCGAAGGTCAGATGCCTCCCATCTTGCCCGCCAGGAATCACTGTGCTCGGCGATCACCCCTGCCACGTCGTCGATCGCTCGCTCGACATGCTTGCCCGCCGTCTCACGCGGCTCGCGCGTATCCCTCGAAGTGTGCAGAGCGACGACCCGATCGAGCCGGTATGTTTTGCCTAGCCTGAGTTCAAGGCTTTGCCGGCCCTCCACCAGTTCGGTTGAGGGCGTCCAGCGCTCGACGTGATCCATGACGCGGCGCGCCACCGCCATGGCGACTGTCGTGCCGCTACCCGTGACCTGGACTACGGGGCCGGTCAGTGTGGCATCGATAAACAGCCTGCCGCTGAAGTTTTCGGGCATGATCGTCACACATTGAATCAGGAGGTGGCGATCGGCCAAGGATACGAGGCGTAGTGCTCGTAGCTGCGTGATCCGACCAGCTTCGTCCTGATGCCGCCACTCCCTCCAGAGAATGCCTTGCCGCATGTCCAGGATGCGTCGGTGCTCCAGGTTATGTCCCCGATCGAGCCGAAGCGGCTGGCCGTCGATTGTCGTAGACAGACGGGTCCAGTCCGCAGTAGGCGCAAGCTCCGGCACAGAGCCGGGCTTTGAATCGAATACCCCCGCCACAAAAGTCGCAGGTGCCGAGAGCGCGCTGCCCTCGGCAAGTGAGCCGCGCGATCCGGCATAGCCGTTCCCAATTGCGAACAACGATTCCACTTCGTGCTCGCGTGCCAACGTGAATCCTTCCTCAACAAGGATCCATCCAGGATCGCCAGTGGGCACCGCGGGCAATTGCGCCGAATGCAAGCTAGCTTGGCGAGCAAGCAGTTGAGGAAACCCCGCAGGGCCTCCGCTGAGAGGATCGACCATGCCGTTCCAGCCTGGCGGGTCAGTCAGGCTCCCGAGTCAGAATCGCAACCGGCCTTGCGCGTCAACTCCAGCAGAAGGTTTGCGTCCGAGTTATAGCGGTCCATTGGGGTGTCCGCACTCGGCTAGGACGGCCCCACAAGCGGAGCATCCAATTACCCCGCCCGTATAGCGAAATTGGCCAGCGGTGCTTTGATGTAGCGCAAGCCCACGTGGCAAGGCGGCCCGCCATCTGGACGAACACAACGGTGAACTTGGCAGCGCCAAGGTTACATTCACGCTAGCTGGCGCCGGCAGACTTGGTTGCATTGCCTACCTCATCGATCACACTCTGCAGATGAGAGCGCATCTCTTCCGCAATTTGACCCACCGCGACGTGAGTGACGGCCTGCATGGAAGCAACGGGATCAATTGCGGAAACTTCAACACGACCGTCCTCTCGTTGCTGCAGAACAACGTTGCAGGGTAACATTGTTCCGATCTTGTCTTCCGCTTGGAGCGCTCGATAGGACAATTCCGGATTGCATGCTCCGAGGATGAGGTACGGACGAAAATCGACATTGAGCCCCTTCTTGAAGTTGTCTTTCATGTCGATCTCGGTGAGCACTCGGAAATTGTGCCGTTTGAGTGCTTCTTTTGTGGACATCACGGCGCGGTCAAAACTCATGTCTACAGTCTTGGTGAAGTGGTAGGTCATCTGCGCCTCCTCCTGTCCGCGTCCACGAACTTACCCCTAGCCCCTGAGCGACGTTTGTGTTGATCTGAATCATTGCCGAATGCATCAATTTGTCGTCTTGATATTTGCAAACATGATTGAATAGCTAGGGAGGTACAAATCTATGTCAACTTAAGGACACGACAGCTTCAACAGCTGCCAAAGCTAGGCACCATTCCTCGGGGGCAGGAGCGAACCAAAAACTCAGGAAGCGGGATCCGCTTCCGGTAGCGTTCCCTTCGCTGCCTAACGCCATTGCGAAGCCCTCACGATCTGACGTGTTGCGAAGGTCTATTGGCGAGAGCCGCCTTTGGCGCAGCCCCGTATCTGCCAAATGAACCCTTCCCAACGAGTCGTCGCCATTAGGGACGCGAAATTCGGTGGCGGCCGGCAGTCTCTCTCAGCCTCGATGCACACCTGATTGACCCGGATCAATCGTGGCCGCGGCTATAGATGGATATTGATCGCGATCAATGACCCGGCGCTCCGCCTTCGGCAGGTTAATCTGGCGTGAGCTACTCGTATGAGGGAGACCGGAGATGCCCGAATCCACGACGAAAGTGCCTGTGTCGACCGAAAAGCGGCGCAGCAAACACGTCGAAGCAACGCCCTTCGAAGGCCTTCGACGACAAATCGATCATCTCTTCGACGATTTTCAGCGCGGCTATTGGCACCTTCCATTCCGCCAGGGAGTGCTGGACGTCGAGCCGTTCTGGCGCGGCGAGGTCTCGTTCGGCGCCATTCCCGCGGTGGACATCAAAGAAACCGATGCGGGTTATGAGGTGACCGCGGAATTGCCGGGCGTTGTCGAAAGCGACATCGACGTCAAGTTCTCGGATGGCACCCTGACGATCAACGCGGAGAAACATGAAGAAAAAGAAGAGAAAAAAGCGAATTATTTTCTCTCAGAGCGTCACTATGGATCGCTCAAGCGATCTTTCCGAGTCGCCGATGGCGTAGATGCCGAAAAGATTGAAGCCAACTTCAAAAATGGCGTGCTCAAAGTGACACTGCCCAAAACTGCGGAAGCGCGGAAGAAAACCAAATCAGTTACGATTAGCAAAGCGTAGCCGATCTTGGGCCGATAGAGCACGCTCGAACCGACTATGCCACTATCTGGAGGGTCTCATGCAAAAACCCGATTCAGGCGGCAGCGCGGCCGCCACCGATGCTGACATCACCAGCATCTTGGGCAACCTTGATTCCGACAAGCTGCTAGAAATTTTATCCTTGCACCCGACCATCGCCGAGGTCGAGGAAGCGTCGATCTGGCTCTCAGGCGACGCTGACGTGTTTGGTGCCAATGAGCCAGTCAAAGGCAATGCGTCGCACATCATAACGATCTTGACCGCCGAGGAAGAGGAAGAGCCGGGCGTTAGTTGACCTCTGCCTGAGCGCAGCCGCCTGGCAAGGTGCTGCTGGCCCTAAGCAACGGGAGCCGCTCTATTTACCGAGTTCGGGCTTCACAAGCTCCGCAATGTCCGGCTCGCCGCAATGCCTCAAAATTACCTCGCGCACGGCATCCCGTAACTGGACCAGCGCTGCAAAATCAGTGCCGGATGGCCTGATCGCCTCTTCGATCTGAACGCTTACGGGACTCCAGCGTGGGAACCATTGATCGCTGCGCAAGATTGTGCGGGTGCCACGGATGATCCCGGGCAGTATTGGAAGACCAGCGTCGGCTGCAACCTTGAAAGCCCCTAAATAGAAGGCGGAGAGCCCTGGTCTGCGAGTAAATGTGCCCTCTGGGAAAAAGACGACGTTGCGTCCTCCCTGAGCACCGGCGACCACCGCTTCGGTATCAGCAAGCCTGCCGCTGACATCGTATCGCTCGACAAACAGGACACCCAGTCGGCGGACAAAGGGTTCGGCGAAAAACTGGTCGGCCAATTCTCTCTTCGCGACATAAAGCGGTTCGCCCGGTAAGACCGCTGCAAGAACTATCAAGTCGGCGTAGCTGGCATGGTTGAAGACCAGCATGGAATTTCTCGTGGGGATTCGCTCGCGGCCAACAACTGAAATTGGAACCCCGATCATCGCGAGTCCTGCTCGCGCGATGGTGCGTACCATCATCCATCGCCAGGAAAGACGCGGGATCACCAACACGGCGAACCAAGCGAGCACGAAAGCCGGCCCCACAACCGTCCACCACCAGGCGGCGTAAATGAAGTCACCGGACCGCGCAATCATCCGTTTAAGCTGCGGACCAACTCCCGCCAACGAAAGACGCAGAACCTGAAGCCAAAGCGCGCGCTGTAATGGGCCAATGTGCCCGCTTTCGTAAAGTTCTTTGGCAGCGCTACGGCGAATTTTGCCACTTGACGTCTTCGGCACTGTGCGAGGCGGTGCGAGCACGATTTCGTCCGGCGG
>JBARNC010000346.1:0-8032 GCA_049802775.1 Pseudolabrys sp.
CCGGCGAGATGCAGCGGCAGGAGATCGAGCGGCGCTGGGGCATTTTGTTCCAGCAAGGTGCGCTGTTTTCTTCGCTGACGGTCGGCGAAAATATCGAATTTCCTATCCGCGAATATCTCGATGTTTCTGACTGCCTGATGACCGAAATAGCAATAACGAAACTGGAAATGGTCGGGTTGAAGTCGGACGTATACCGGAAATTCCCTTCGGAACTTTCGGGCGGCATGATCAAGCGCGTCGCGCTCGCGCGGGCGCTGGCGCTCGACCCGGAGATTCTCTTCCTGGACGAGCCAACGTCAGGCCTCGACCCAATCAGTGCCGGCGATTTCGATCAGTTGATCCTGACCTTACAACAAGTTTCGTCGATGGCGGTATTTATGGTAACCCATGACCTCGACAGCTTGCATACGATCTGCGATCGGATCGCCGTACTGGGTGACGGAAAGATCATTGAAGCCGGCACCATGGATACGATGCTGGCATCGCAGCATCCATGGCTGAAGGCTTATTTCCACGGTGTACGCGCCAGGGCAGGCCTGCAGGCTGCGGCCAGGAACTAATGGAGTAGAGTGATGGAGAGAAAAGCGCACTACGCACTGATCGGATTGTTCACGTTCGCCGTGGTTGCGGGCGCGTTTGGCTTTATCTTCTGGCTACATCACTCTTCGGGCAAGAAACAGGCCGTCGCGTACCGCGTGATCTTCGACAGCTCGGTGTCAGGATTGCAGGTTGGCGGCAACGTTCTGTTCAATGGCATTCGCGTCGGCGAGGTCACCAATCTGCGGCTCGATCCCGATAAGCCGTCCCAGGTGATCGCGTTGCTGGCGGTCAACAAGGCAACGCCGATTCGTTCCGACACCCGCGTGGGCCTTGAATTTGCCGGCTTGACCGGGGTCGCCTCTGTGTCTCTCAAGGGCGTCTCGGCGACCACGCCACTGATCGAACGGGAAGAGGGTGAGCCGCCGACCTTAAGGGCCGATCCAAGCGCTAGTCAGGACATGATGCAGGCCGCCCGCGAGGTGCTGAACAAAGCGGAAGAAGTGATTGCCGCCAATCAGGAAGCGCTGCATCAAGCGATCAATGATATTGCCGTGTTCAGCGCATCGCTCGCGCGCAATACCGACAAAGTGGATTCGATTATGAGTAATGCCAGTGAAACTATGAGTAGCGCCAAGGAAGCAACTGCTTCGGCCCGCACGCTCATCGACAACCTGGACAAGCGCACCGACAGCATCACGATCGGCGTCAACAAGATGACCGCTACCGCGACGCGGCAAATCGAAATCGCTGGCAAGGCAATTACGGAGCTTGCAAACAATCCGCAGCGTATTTTGTTCGGGGGCAGTAGCACCACGGGCACGACGCCAGCGCCAACGCCGGCGCGCACGACGCCGGCGCGCAGGCAGCAGTAGCAACCGATCAGGCGGCAGCGCGTACTTCGTCGGGATCGAGCGGAAGCTTCACCGGCTGTTTACGCTTGGCTGACAGATCGAGCGCTTTGGTCAGCATCAGGTTCCGGTGCGCTTCGTCCACCGTCGCGGCCGCCGTCGGCAGGCCGAGGGCAACGCGATTGAGCCACGAATCGGTCTCCTCCGCCATCGGCCCGCGAAGCTCGCCGAGCGCCATGTCGCCGGGCGGATAGCTGCCCATGAAATCGACAAGTCGCGTAGCATCCGGATTGTAGCCCTCCGACTGCGGCTTCGAGACTGCAAGCACGATGTCGCGATGCGTATCGTCGATAGTGAGCACGCCGGTGGTACCGACGATGCCGACCTCGAGCGAATACACAGCAGCCGGCCAGGTCACCGGCAGCGCCCAGGAAATGTTGAGATGATAAATGGTGCCATCGGAGAAATTTATCATGCCGGCAGTACCATCGATACCCTTGTAGGATGGCCCCAGCACTTTGTCGACCGAACGCGCGTAACATTCGACCGCGGTCTTGCCCTCCAGGCACCACATGCAAATGTCGAGTGCGTGCGTGCCGGAAATGACCATTGGCGAGATCGTCGCGGGATCGTCGGTACGCTTGTAATTGTCGATCGCGACCAATCGATTCATAAAGGCTCGCGAGGTCACCATCGTGACGTCGCCCAATGCACCGGTACGGCATTTTTCTTTCGCTGCCAGCCAACGTCGGCGGAAGCGTTGGGTGTAGCCGACGACGGCATCCAATTTCGCCGCCTTGATCACTTTCAGCACCCGCTCCGATTCCGCGAGGTTGGTGGCGAGCGGTTTCTCGATAAGCATTGGAATGCCACGTTCGACCGCGGCCATGATCGGATCGACGTGCAGATGCTCGTCGGTACAAATGATAGCGGCGGTTACCTCCGGCCGCTTGAGCAGTTCGACATGACTTTGCGTGACAAAATCCGCTTTGATCTTAGGACCCACTTCGCCGGCGCGGTTCGGATTTTTTTCGGCGAGCCCGATCCACTCGACGGCCGGATGTCGCGCCGCCACCTCGCCGCGGAACAATCCGACGCGGCCGCCGCCGATGATCGCGAGGCCTATTCCCCTGGCCGACTTCTTCATTGGTTCACCCCTGCGCGGATTTTCTGCTTGAATTCGGCAATGGCCGAAATCGTTTCGTTGGTGAGTGGCAGATCCACCGGCTCGTTCCGATCGGCGGACAGGTCAGCGGCGCTGTAGGTTTCCATCACGCGTCGCGCGCTTTCCGGAGTCACCATGACCGACGTGTCGCGGATGCAGGCCTCCAGGAAATGGATGGTTTCAGGGCCCATGCCGCCGGCAAACACGTTGTCGACCCACTCACCCGGCATCGTGGACATCGGGAACAACTGGCCATCCCTCTGTGTATTGAGCCAGTTATCGCGTTGGGTATCGTCGAGAAACAACGAACCTTCGGTGCCGGTGATCTCGATCCAGGTCGCGCAATAGTTTGGATAGCTCGGCGGGAGATTCCAGCCACCGCCGATCATCACCGCCACACCATTGTCCATGGTGACAGTGGTGAACATCACATCGTGGGAGCCATTGATGGGCTGCATATAGCCATAAGCGCCCTGCGAATAAACGCGCACCGGCTTGGCTGGCTCCAACAGCCAGAGCACAAAATCGAGGTCGTGAGTCGACTCCATCACGACAGGAGAAAGCCGCACGCGGCTGGCGATCTTTTTTCCCAGGCTGCGCGAGAGATGACGACTGACCAGTACTGACACAACCTTGCCAAGGGTGCCGTCGACGATCTTCTTTTTGGCATAGGCAATTTTCGGATTGAAGCGCTGCGAATAACCGATGGTGAATTTCAGATTGTTGCGTTTGGCGAGCAGGATGAGTTCGTCGGCTTCCCATAGCTCCAGTGCAATTGGCTTTTCCAGCATCACGTTTTTGCTGGACTTCAGGCAGTCACGGCAAATCGGATAGTGGTTTGATTCCGGCGTAGTCGAAATGTAGACTACGGAGATATTCGGATTCTTGATGATATCATTATAGTCAAGCGTCGCGGTCGCGGGTTTGTAGAGTGCTTTCACTTCGGCCAGCCGGTCAGGCCGGATTTCACAAAGGTGCAATTTGTCCACCAGTGCCGTACGCGAAAGCGTATCCGCGCGCGTGCCCCCGACCCATCCGACGCCGATCACTGCGGCTTCAACCGTTTTCACCAGACGTATTCCTTCCGTCTCTTATGATGTCCTGCGACCGGCCGGCCGCGCGGCGGCACACTAGCCCACGCGCAAAATAACCGGAAGAGCGTGCTTTTTCAGCGTGGGAAAGCGGGCGTGCCGACGCCAAACACTTGACGCGCGAATTGCGGATAGACCTCCGCCAATTGCGGCGCGACCACCTCACGCATGAGCTTGACCGTCTCGGGTAAGGGCGCCGAAGTTTGCGGCACATTGGCTGGCTTTTCGAAATCAAATCCTGTGTTTTCGACGACCTCTTCGACTGTATGACCCGGATGCACGCTTGCCAGCACGAAGTGTCCATCCACGAAACTGAACAGGCAACGGTTGGTCACTAGCGCGATCGGCCCACCCGGACGATAGACGCTGGCTTCGCTTGTGCCTGGTGCGCTGATGAAATCAACCTTGGGCACCAGCGTGCGGCGCGAATGCTCGGTGCGGAAAAGGATCACCTTCGGCACAACATAATAGAGATAGGCGGAGCCAAACGAGCCGGGGAACCGCACTTTCGGATGCTCGTAGTCGCCGGTGCTCACAAGATTGACGTTGCCCTGACCATCGATTTGCCCGCCCGAGAGGAAGAATACATCGATGCGCCCTTGGCCCGCGCAGTCGAACAGTTCGCGCGCCCCATCGGTGAAGAAATTATGTTTACGGCTCTGCAGCAATGAAACGTAAGGGTGTCCCTTGCCACGTTCGCGCGCGAGCAGTGCCGCCGTTGCCGGGATCGGCGAAGCGTTACCGACCGCGACATGACGCACGTCGCCGATCAGACGCGCGATCACGTCAGCGAGGAGTTCCTCGTCGCGGAAAGTTTTTTCAGTGCGCGGCAACGCGTAACCTTTCCGTCATGACAGTTGAGAGGACTTCGATCACGCTGCCTTGTTCTCATACACATGCTTGGCGACATATTCCGCAAAGCCCTCCGCCGTCGCCGCCATGCGCGCGTACTCAGCAAGATGGTCAGCATCGGCGGAATAGAAATCCGGCAATCCCAGCGGCCATGCGCCGCGCTCGGCCACCGCGATGCTTGCGATGTAAAAGCCCGGCAGTGTACCGGCGGCGAGCGTGGGATCGTCCAACAAATTGCCGTCGTGGATTTTCTCCACGGTTGCAATGGTTTTATTTGCGGCGTGGGCCATAGTGGCAAGCTCTCGTTGCCGCCCGATCCAGACATTGCCGAAACGGTCCGCCATCGGCGCGTGGATCAACGCCACGTCCGGCCTGATCGCTGGCAGCAGCACGATGGGATCGTCATTGCCAAACGGGCTGTCGATCACTTTCCAGTCGTCGCGGTATTTCAGGACATCCGAGCCGACAAGCCCGCGCAGCGGCATAAACGGCACACCTTTTTCGGAGGCCTGCAACGCCGCATGCAGCGCCGGGCAGGTGGCGTCTTTTATTTTGATCGCGCCCGATGTGACTGCAGCGGTAAAGCGTGGCGCCGAGCCATATTCGCCGAGACTGACCGCGCTCGTCTCCAATGTTTCGACGCAGCCGGTGCCGATCAGGAGGTCGGCTTGCAGGCTCGATGTTGGGAGTGCGACCAGATGTATCCGCTTCACGCCGCGCCGTATAAGTGCGCGCGTCGCGGCCATTGGCACGCCCGAAACCTCGCGCGGCACCACCAACATGCAACCGTCACTAATCAACGCGATCGCATCGTCGATTGATTTCGCCAGTTGAAACATAGCGGCCTGCAAAGTTGCGCGGCATTGCCGCCGCCACCATTTTTCCCATTGTTGCCCTTGCAACGTCCACTGGATTTTGCGACTTGGATTACGTGGCCGGCAACCTGCAGGACAAGCTGTGCGCCCAGCGCTTTGTTATCACCGCGGAAGTGACGCCGCCGGTGTCGGCCGACCGCAGCGAATTGCTGGCCAAGGCCTTGCCCTTGAAAGGCCTTGCCGACGCGGTGAATATTACTGACGCCGCCGGTGCTCGACCACATCTCGGTGCCGTTACCTCCGCTGCGATTCTTGTGGAGCAGGGCATCGAACCCGTTCTTCAACTCACCTGCCGCGACCGCAATCGTATCGCATTGCAAAGCGATCTATTGAGTGCGGCGGCCTCCGGCGTGCGCAATCTGCTGATGCTGCGCGGCGACGATCCGAGCGCCGGCGACCAACCGGATGCCATGCCGGTATTTGATCTCGATCCGCGCTCGCTACTCGATACCGCGCGGCGGCTGCGCGACACGGGGGAATTGCCGACCGGCCGAAAGGTCACCGGCCGCGCCGACTTTTTCCTCGGCAGCGCCGACAATCCGATCGATCCAGCGCCCGGCTGGCGACCGGCAGGCTTGCAGGCCAAAGTCGACGCCGGCGCGCAATTCGTGCAGACGCAATTCTGTATGGACGCTGGCTTGGTGCGCCGCTACATGGCGTGGCTCGCTGAACACGGCGTGACCGACAAACTGTCAATCCTGATCGGCATTGTGCCACTGCGTTCCGCCAAGTCGGCGCGCTGGATCAAGGAAAAACTGTTCGGTGCCGTGATTCCCGACGCGCTTATCGATCGCATGGAGCGCGCGAGCGATCCCGCGGCGGAAGGTCGCCGCATCTGCATCGACTTGTTGCGCGAATTGACGGACGTTCCGCACGTTGCAGGCGTCCACATCATGGCGCCCGGTAACGATGCTGCAGTGCCCGGCATTATCAAGGCGGCGCGAGACAGCATCTCCCGTCTCGCGCCTGCCTGATTGATCAGCCCAGCGCCGACTTCACGCGATCCGGCGAGAACGGCACGCGGCGGATGCGCACGCCCGTCGCGTCGAAGATCGCGTTGGCAATGGCCGCTGCCACGGGCCGGATCGACGGTTCGCCAGCACCAGTCGGCGGAAGCTCGGGGTGATTGATCAGCACCACGTTTACCTCGGCCGGCGTCTCGGTGATGTCGAGGATCGGATAGGTCAGCCAGTCCACGCTGGTCACGGCTTTGCGATCGAAGGCGACTTCCTCCCACAACGAACGCCCGCGGCGATAAAATTGATGTTAAGATTGCGGGAATAAGGGCCCGGTCAGAGGCCTAAGGAACTGGCGTTCAGGGAGGAACTTCGCCATGCGAGCTGTGTCCGAGAAGGTCGCGATTGGTACGATTGTTGTCGCTGCGATCTTTGCCACCCTGTCCGCTCCCGCTGGCGCGCAGGAAAAGGTCTGGAAGCACGGCCTGATCAACGCCAAGTCCGACGCCGGCATCTTCCTGATGGTATCGACGCGCGACTTTGCCAAGAAGCAAGGCCTCAAGATCGAAATCTCGCAGTTCAAGGACGACCAGCTCGCCCTGAAGGCGCTGATCGCCGGCGAACTCGACAGCTTCGAGGGCGGACCACAGGGCGTATTTGCTGCCGACTCCAAGGGTGGTGACGTAAAATTGCTTGGTTGCCACTGGATCGTGGTACCACACGGAATCTATGCCAATGACAAAATTGCCAAGGTCGAGGATCTGAAAGGCAAGCAGATCGCGGTGTCGGCGCCAAACTCCATGCCCGACATGCTGGCGCGTTCGGCGCTGGCGAAATACGGTGTTTCCGACACTGATGTGAAGCTCGCCGCAGTTGGCGGCGATAACGACCGTTACCAGGCGCTGATCGGCGGCGTTGTCGATGCCGCAGTCGTGTCGAATGAATATCAACCGGTCGCGCCAAAGAACAGCCACTTGTTGGTCGCCGGTCGCGACGCTGTTCCTAATTTCCTGCGCGTTTGCATGGTGTCGACCGCGAAGAAATTGGCCGAACGAGGCGACGATGCCGTGAAATTTCTTGCCGCCGAAATGAGCGCGTTACGTTTTGCACTCTCGCACAGGGGCGAAACCATCGCTCTGACACGTGAGCTCACCCGTACGAAACCGGACGACCCACGCCCCGCCTTCGTCTATGACGATGCCGTCCAGCACCATGCCGTTGATCCGACGCTGCCGTTGCCGGCGGAGAAGATCCTGTGGATCCAGGAGCAGATGGTGAAAGCGGGCAGACTGAAGGCGCCACTCGACCTGAACACCGTCACCGCGCCGGAATATCGTGAGAAGGCGCTTAAGGTCATCGGCCACTAGGGCGCGCTTTGCATTTGGAGAATTGAATGGGTAAGGTGACTTTCCTCGAGGTGTCCAAGCGCTTTTCCTTGCGCGTGGACGGCGAGGTCCATCACGTGCAGGCGCTCGACCGCGTAAGCTTTACGGTGAATGATGGTGAGATTGTCGCGCTGATCGGGCCTTCCGGCTGTGGTAAGACCACGGCGCTTCGCGTTGCAATGGGCCTTGATCCATCGACCGGCGGTCGAGTCACCGTGGATGGGCGCGAGGTCAACGGCTGCGGCTACGACCGCGGCATGGTGTTCCAGCATGCCGAGCTGTTGCCCTGGCTCTCTGCTTTGCAGAACGTGATGTTCGGG
>JBARNC010000347.1:0-3021 GCA_049802775.1 Pseudolabrys sp.
GATCCGGTGAAGATGGCGGCCGTCATTCGCGAAGCCCTCACGGCAAGCAAAACGCCACATCCTGCGCCAGCGACAGCCGGTGCGGCGCCAGCCGTCGATCTCGACACTGCGCAGCTCGACCAGACCATCGGTGCCAAAGGCCAAACCAATGGTGGCGTCTACCAGTTTGGTGTGCCGCGCCGCGACCCGGTTATCGAGCACGAAATGCCAATTGCCCCCGTAGGGCCGCTGGGATTGGCAACCGCGATCAACTTTCAACCAACAGGCGGTGGGAAAGCCGCCATTACTGGCGACTTTGTACTGACCGGGAATGAAGTTAACCCAGTCATTCGCGCCCTGCGCTCAAGCGGCATCGAGGTGACGGCCGTTCATAGCCACATGTTGGATGAACAGCCACGGCTATTCTTTCTGCATTTTTGGGCGAACGACAATGCCGAAAAACTCGCGCGCGGACTGCGCGCTGCAATCGACAAAACCGCGAGCATAACGAGCCAGAGCGCTACAGGTAATCAAAAGTAAAAACCGAGTCGGTTCTCAACGAAAGGGGATTGTCATGAAAATCATAATGATCGCTTCGCTTGTCCTGATTGCGTCCGTGAGCGGCCCAGTCCCTGTGCGTGCAGCAGACACTTGCAAGGATTGCCGCGATTACCAACGGGCATGCTTAAAAGCCCACTCGCAAGCCGCATGCAAGAGCGAATACGACATCTGTATGAAACATTGCGGAGGAAAGTAACGAATGGCCACTTCATGATGCAGAGCAATTTGGGGACACGGCAATGAAGAGGATCGCGGCGCTCGCTGCTCTCACGATCTACGGCTTAATTGGGTACGAAATTGGTGCACTCGCGGAAGAGCAATTCAAAAAACTCTCCGGCACGCAAATCCGCGCCAAGTTCACCGGGATGGAATTTACCGATCAAGTGCATTGGGGTGAGGTTTATGGGAGCGACGGCAAGCTGAAGAGCGAGGAGATGGGCACCAAGCGAACGGGCACTTGGCGAATCCAAAAAGACCAGTTGTGTACCGACTATGGGAAGGAGGTCGGATCGAGTTGCTATGACGTTTGGATGTCAGGAAAAAATGTCCAGTTAAGAACCGAGGGTTCGTCAGATCTGCCCCTGGAGGGGGTTCTGGAGAGGCCGAACCGGTAGGTCGCGAGCACAAACTCAGCAACATTACTGAAAGTTCAATGAAGAAGTCTAACCAAAGAAACCGCGTCATTGAATGGATCGATCATCGATTGCCAATCTTCACATTCTTGCAGCACGAACTACACGAATATCCGACGCCAAGGAATTTGAACTATCTTTGGAATTTCGGGTCGCTCGCGGGCATCGTGCTGGTGATCATGATCGCTACCGGCATTGTCTTGGCTATGCATTACACAGCAACGGCCGCGGGAGCGTTCAACTCGGTCGAGCACATCATGCGCGACGTAAATTACGGTTGGCTTATACGGTTTGTGCACAGCACCGGCGCGTCGATGTTCTTTGCCGTTGTCTACATCCATATCTTTCGTGGGCTTTATTACGGTTCTTACAAGCCGCCACGCGAACTGCTCTGGGGTCTCGGCGTCGTTATCTTGCTGCTGATGATGGCGACGGCATTTTTTGGCTACACTTTGCCGTGGGGGCAGATGAGTTTTTGGGGCGCCACCGTCATCACAAACCTATTTTCGGCAATCCCGGTGGTGGGCGACAGCATTGTCACCTGGCTGTGGGGTGGGTTCGCTGTAGGCGATCCCACGTTGCATCGGTTCTATACGCTCCATTACTTGCTGCCGTTCGTGATCGTTGCGGTGGTAGCACTGCATCTTATCGCGCTGCATCAATTTGGCTCCAACGATCCAACCGGCATTGATGTCAAAGAGCCGGGGGATACGATTTCGTTTCATCCCTATTACACGGTGAAGGATCTATTTGGCCTGGCGGTCTTCTTGCTCGTCTATGCATGGTTCGTTTTCTACGATCCCAATTTTCTGTTGAACCCCGATAACTCCATTCCGGCCAACCCGGCCGAGTTCGCACACCGTTCGCGCGCATGTTGGCTAGCGTCATGGCGAAGTCATGCGGCGGCCACCGTCTCAATAATGGTAGGGTTGGCGGCGCGCTGCCAGTCGATTACGACGGCGATCCACGCGTGCTGCTCAGAGTCGAGGCACAGCCGGTACGGCGCCCAGCCGCGCTCGCGCAGTTTCATCGACACGTCGGCGGCGTCGGCATCTGCGGGCACGGTGAAGCCGGCGCTGCGGCGCCCCTTGGGCGTATCAACGAACACTCGGCGACGACGATGCGGCATCAAACTCACCATGAGAACTATCGGGTCAACGGGCGCGCGGTCGCCGGCCCGAGATAAACCATCGGATGGATGACAGACGATTGGCAAAACGTGTGGATGAGGCACTGCGGCCCATGCAAGTAGGGCCGCAGCAACGCTCGACGCATGTCGCAGCCAGCGATGTTGAAGTTATCGCCCGCTGCGGTGGGCAAGCTCAGCGTCGCTCAGCTCCCAGTCCTGCCGTAGTTCCAACACCGCTAGCAGCACGACAGCGATGCCGAGGACGAAGTGCCAATAGCGGAGCGTGCCAGCGTCGGCGTAGCCAAAAACGAATGGCGACGCGATCAGCCACAACCCGCACGCGGCTTCAAGGCTCTCCTCCCAGCGATGCAAGTCCACGACCTCGGACCCACCGAGGGCCAGCACGAGGATGCCAACTATTGTGGCGTTGACCGCAACGGTTTGGCTACCCGCGTCGCCGACTAACCACGCGGTCAGCACGATGAGGGCACCCAGAGCCATGCTGACACAATCTTCCCAGCCGTAGTGAACGTTGAAGAGACGAATGCCTGCCATGGTATCCTCCAAAAATTGGGCATACGTCGGCGGCGGACCGAGGTTACGCACTCCGAGCGCTCAGCGCCGCATCGGGGCGTATGTCTACTAAAGTATTAGATTACAATATGCCCAAGGAATCCTTGATATAAATCAATGGCGCTTCTTGCCAGCATGACTTGCTGG
>JBARNC010000348.1:0-3583 GCA_049802775.1 Pseudolabrys sp.
TCGTCGATCAGCTGCGCGGTGGTGTAGTTGCTCTCCGAGAAGTAGGACGGCACCTTGCCGTACTTGGCGCGATAGGCCTTCACGAAGGTTTCATTCCTCGGCGTCGTCAGCGCGGCGCTGTATTGTAGCGACGAGACGTCGCCGATGACCTCGTCGCCCATGAAGGGTAGGGCGAATTCGTCATAGCTGGTGCCACCGCCGATGATCGGCTTCTTGTAGCCGGCAGCGCGCAATTGCTTGGGGAATTGCAGCGCCATCGGTCCTACCATCAGCGCGAATACTGCATCGGCATCCGCCTTGATGGTCGGGATAAACGGTCCAAAGTCTTTCGTGCCGAGCGGGGGCCAGATTTTCTGCACGATCTTGCCACCGCAATCCTCGAACGCCTTTTGGAAACCGCCGACCTGCTCATAACCGAAGGCGTAGTCGGCGCCGACCGCGACGATTTTCTTGTAGCCCTGGTCGCAGGCCCATTGGCCCATCGATTGTGACGGCTGCGACGACGACCATCCGGTACGGATCAGATAGGGATATTTGTCGGCCTGCCGCTGCGTGAGATCATCAGCCGCTGGAATCGACGCAATGTAGATCGTTTTCATTTCGGTGCTCACCGGCGCCAGCGCATAGCCGGTCGAGGCCAGGACGCCACCGATGAACATCTGCACCTGATCGTTTAATACCAGCTTTTTGGCCTTGGTGACGCCGAGATCCGGCTTCGCCTGGTCGTCCTCGAGAATGAACTTGACGCCCATGCCGCCGAGCTTGTTGCCGTGCTCATCCAGATACATTTGGAAGCCGTCGACCATATCCTTGCCGACCTGGGCGAACAGGCCGGTCATTGGCGCGATGAAGCCGATGCGCAGTTCTTCCGCCTGTGCCGGCGTAAAATGTGCACCGAGCAAAAGTGCGCCGCTCAATAATAGTGGCTTGATGGTACGCAATAGGCCCATGTCGTGACCTCCCGTCGGCCGCTCCGCCGTCCGGTCTTGGCGCGGACAGGCGGCTAGCGGGTGCGTGTTCCCGGAACGGAAACGGTATCACTACCGCCGCTGTGAGCGAAAGCCCACGATTGGTCAGGTTTAACCAACAAAACCCCGGCGTAATGCCGGGACACTTTTTGCGTCTGTAAACACACTGCCCGCACCACACACTCGGTGTTATGCCCGGGCTTGACCCAGGCATCCATGATGAATTTCCACAAGTATGACCTACGTAGATTAACGTTTGTCGCGCGGCATCATGAATTGCATCAGAACTCGAGCCTGCCCGTGTTTTGCACTGGTTAAGCAGTGCAAGTCTGGTAAACCCGATTTGCAGTTTCGAGCTCGGCAATGACGAAGAAGAGGCCGTGCGCCGCCGCGCCGCCGTGCTATCCCTTGATGAACGTCCCGTCGCGCAGTTCGGAAACGGCCTGCTGCAATTCGGCCTGGGTGTTCATGACAATCGGCCCGTACCAGGCGACCGGCTCCTGGATCGGTTTGCCGGACACCAGCAGGAAGCGGATGCCCTGCTCGCCCGTCTGCACGATGATTTCATCGCCGACATCGAACAGCACCAGTGAGCGGTTGCCGGCCGGTTCGCGGAACAAAATTTCCTCGCCGTCGACCTGCTTCTCGGTGAGCACGCCGAAGGGCTTCGAGGAGGACGCGAACTTGCCGTCGCCCTCGAACACATAAGCGAAGGCATGGCGATCGAGCTCGACCTTGAGCGTCTTGCGCTTGCCTGCCGGCACGAATACGTCGAGATAGCGCGGATCGGCGGCAACGCCGTCGACCGGGCCCTTCTTGCCCCAGAAGTCGCCGCACACAATGCGCACGCGTGTGCCGTCGTCATCGACGACCTCCGGAATCTCGGCGCCCTTTACGTCCTGATAGCGCGGCGCGGTCATTTTGAGTGACGAGGGTAAATTGGCCCACAGTTGGAAACCGTGCATGCGACCTTGCGCATCACCCTGCGGCATTTCCTGATGCATGATGCCGCGGCCGGCGGTCATCCATTGCACGTCACCGGAGCCGAGCGTGCCGCGGTTGCCCAGGCTGTCGCCGTGTTTGACGGTGCCGGACAATACATATGTGATAGTTTCAATGCCGCGGTGCGGATGCCAGGGGAACCCGGCGAGATAATCGCCCGGCCGATCGTTGCGGAAATCATCGAGCAACAGAAACGGATCGGTTTCCGCCGTGTCGCCAAAACCGAAAGCACGGCGCAACCTGACGCCAGCTCCCTCGATGGTGGGCTGCGATTGTACGATACGTTTGACCGGACGGATGGACATCGACGGAAGTGCCTTTCGTTGGGCGGCGATGCGGCGCGAGGTAAGGCCGAAACTTTTTCGCGGCGTACCGCGAGGCCGGAACGCAAGCCTATTGCCATAAATATATGTATTCATATAACGCTTCCCTTCATGAAATGAAGACCCTCAGGGCGCCAGACATCCTCCGTTAGGATGATGTCGCGCTTTGCGTCGCTATCCGAAAAAACGCTGCCGTCATCATTGCGAGGCAAGTGATCAGCCCCGGCGCAAGCCGTTCGAACGGCACCAGCAGCGCAATCGTGAGCGTCATCACCACGATCAGCCCGGTAGCAACCAGCGGCGATTCGTGCGCGCCGGCCCCGGAATCCCAGACAGGGCGTTGTGTGCTTGCATCTGGATTCCGGGTTCGCGGGCTTTGGCGCGTCCCGGAATGATGAAAAAGGTGGTATGCTCGCGGTCTCAGCTAGGCTGAGCTATGCTGTCGCCATGTCAAAGCGTATTGCTGCCATTGTCTGCCTCGTTCTCCTTGGCCTCAGCCTTGGCGGCTGCACCAAATGCGGCTGGCTGTGGGATCAGCCCCCGCGCAGCTGCCGTTCTGACGCGCCGCGCATATGAGCCTGCTCATTGCCGCAGGCCTTGCCCCCGGTCATGGCCGGGCTTGGCACCGTAGTCGGGTTATGGGGCAAATCCCCAGCGCTGGCTGTGCGATTTTACATGCGGCTGCTCATCATAGATGCGCGAGTCAAGCCCGCGCATAACGCCGAGTATGTGACACAGACCGTGTGTTCATTGCGTTTCGCCGGCGTTGCGGTACCTCAAGTCGCGGCTATTGCGAACGCACAAAATTGAGCAGCGCGCCGATGAGCCCGAGCAGGAGGCCGGCGAGAATGACATATTGAAGAATCGCGAGCGCCCGGCTCGGCGTCTCGCTCGCCGTCGCCATATCATAGATCTGCCAGGCGGCGACTGCCGCAAATGCGACGATCATCACGCCGGAATTTTTTGTCCGTTTGTCGGTCACGCGCTCGCGCCTAATGTCCGACGCTGAAGCTATGGGATTTTGCGCAAGGTTTCCACGCATTCGTCGCGGCCAAAGGCCGTGGATGCCCCGCCGCCCGGGTTGTAAAAAGTCCTAGGAACATAGTCGTGACAGCGTGATACTGCTCAGGTAGAGATTCCGCACGCTACACATTTACATCCGACAACAAATGTGAACGGCGGAACAGGCCGTTGGCGCCTCGCGTTGTTGTCCCGAGGCGGCGCTGGCTGCCGGTGGAGATGAGCGATACCGCACGTCGAAAACAACCGCGTTGTGGAAGCGCGCCCTGC
>JBARNC010000349.1:0-1653 GCA_049802775.1 Pseudolabrys sp.
AGCCAACAGGGAACACAAACATCGATCTAAACCGGCGCGTCAGTCCTCGACCCTACTGTCGACTGAGTTGATGCTCTTTGCTGGCGCAGATTTCGGCCGCGTTTGCTGCCATAGGTCCTTGGCGATCGTCAGCGCGTTAATATTGCGCTCGGCCCACCAGGCTTCCTCATTGCCCGTTTGATGAAGCTGCCGATGATGGCCACGGCAAAGCGGCACTGTGAACTCATCACTGACCTTAAGGCTGAGAGCTCTCGGTTGTGCAAAACGAAGATGATGTGGATCAGATGGTTGCCGTCCGCAGACCAGACACGGTTGTGAGGCTACAAATTTCAGATGTACCTTGTCGCGCAGGCGCTTGGGTTCTCCGATGACAAGTTGACTCTTGTCGATTTTGCTCGGAGCCGAGGCGGGAACTAGAGGCGCCATAGACGGTACTGTCGCGACATTTTCTTGTGGTTTTGCCTGATCATGCCGTAGGAGCGCAGTCATCGAACTCTGGTGTCGTCGCCCATAGTAGTGCGATGGCCGCGGGATCGGGGTCGTATCGTCAGGATGGTAACCAAGACGCGGCTGGGTTGGCGGACTGGCGGTCGCCGGCTCGAGAATCGTCGGGCGTTGCAGCGGTGAGTTCTTTTCCTTGCGGTAGAGTTCAAGCCCGAATGGTTTACCGAATGTGGCCAATGCCCGTTTGGTGGCGTCGGTTTCTGCAGCCTTGAGAGCAGTATCGTGCACCTCACCGGGCGAGGCGCCACGGCCTTCGCCCGAACCATGGCCCTCTCGAATGATAATTGTTCCTCCGGCATGGACCGAAATCCGCACCCGGGCGGTATAGACGGCGAGGAAGGAGCCACGGTTTTCCCGAGCTAATACGCAGCGGGATTCAACGGTCTCCCGATTCCATCCATCAAAGCCAAAGATCCGATTGGCTTCCGTGATCGCGTACCAGCCTTCAATGTAGGAGAGCTCGCGGCCATGGGCCTCACGCGTCCGGATATGACGGTGATCGAGTTTGCGCCGTAGCGCTTGCACCTGTTTTGGTGAAAAGCCCATCACTGTGTCCTCACGCTCAAAACAGGTTCGGGATTGGTTAGGGTCACCCCGGTAATTTCCGCGCCTTCTTTTAATTCGGTCGCCAGCTTCTGCCGGTTCAGCCGCGGGTCCCTCGGTTCCCAATAGATGCTGGGCACGGCTGCCTCATCGAGCACCAGCAGGGATGGCATGCCAGGGCGAATCGAGACCGTGAAATCTGGTGCAGTGATCTTTTTCAGATCCAGCTCGACCATCACGTTCTTGGCAATCTGCCGGCGTTTGGAGGCACGATCCTGCAGGCGATCAAGCCGCTCCTGCATCTCCGCAATCCGGGACTTAAGCCCTGTTGCCAGGGCTTCGTCGGCGAGCGCCGAGCGGATAATGGCGGCGACGATTTCATGCAGGTCGGTGAGCCCCTCCACGGTGTCGGCGAGGGTCTGCTCGTCGATTTGGGGGTCTTGCTCACGGATGCGGTCGCGGACGGCGCGGTAAGTGATAGCGGCAAAATCGAGGTTCATGGCGCAACTCCATTACTGGCGGACTATCATCGCGGTGGCGGAAACAACGGTGACCTCGGTAGAACCTGTGAACATCAAGCACTTTGACCCTTCCTCAAGGCTGCAA